>NZ_WTKW01000037.1:0-18983 GCF_011378745.1 Pseudoalteromonas sp. Z1A6 | reverse complement strand
ATATTCCTCTGATTTTTAAAATAACAAAAATTCTGTAAACTAAACAAAGGCTATAGTTCACGGATGAATTAAAAATTGAAAAAGATTTACGACAACTTGCTCTTTGTAGCAATAATACTCTCCATTTTATTATGCATCACTATTCCTATTTTAATGGACTTTACAGATCCACCATTCATCTCAAATGAGCTATACGACGTTGTTTTCTTTATAGCCGTCCCTATTATCTGTTGCGCACTATTTATCTATTTAAATATACTTATATTCAATAAATACAAACGCTGCAGTAAATATAGAGAATCACTTAAATACAATTTTTCAGATACAAAAATGAAATTGGCATCCATTTTCATGTACCCATTATCCCCTTTATTAATCTATGGAATACTCTATATTTTTATCTCTGATCCCATTAAATTATGGGCTTACTACACGCAAGGCGGCTATTGGTATAAGGAATATATACTGACCGATGTACAAAAATGTGGCACCGAGTATGAAGATAGTTGTACTCATTTATACTTCAAAGACCCTAAAACGAATAAAATTCATGATTTTAGGTGGTACGACGCTAAGTCTACAATAATGAACAACAAAAACGATTATGTGTATATTGTTGGTGAGGCCAACTTATTTGGCTATATAGTGAGAGATTTAGAAAGGTAACTTAGACTTACTTTTACATTACAGAACTTTTATTTAAAAACCTCACTCAAGTGAGTGAGGTTCATAAATCAAGGTTTAGGTTAAGGCAATGCTGGATAAATGTAGCTTGCATCAAGCCCTAGTGGAATACCAAGTGCCCAGTAACCTAATAAAAAGATACTCCAGCCAATCATAAAGGCGATTGAGTACGGTAGCATAATAGCAATTAAAGTACCTATACCGGTGCCTTTCACATACTTTTGACAGTACACCACCACTAATGGGAAATAAGGCATTAACGGTGTAATAATATTAGAACTTGAGTCACCTACACGATAAGCGGCTTGAGTTAAGTCTGGTGAAATGCCAAGTTGCATTAACATCGGTACAAAAATAGGGCCAAGTAATGCCCATTTTGCTGAACTTGAACCTACAAACAAGTTAACAAAGCCAGTTAAAAAGATAATGCCCACAACCGTTACTGCACTTGGCAATTCCATCGCCTTTAATAACTGCGCACCTTCGATTGCGAGTAATGCACCTAAATTTGATTTACTAAATGCAGCAATAAATAGCGAACAGAAAAACGCCATGACGATATAATATGCCATGCCGCTCATCGCTTTACTCATTGCATCAATCATATCTTTTGAAGTTTTAAAGGTACCTACCGTAAAACCATATACTGTGCCAGGTAGCCAAAAAAGTAAAAATATTAGTGGTACAATTGATTGCATTAAAGGAGAGCTAAAATTAGTAAGGGATCCGTCACTACTGCGCATTGCAGAATCGTCTGGAGCAGAGACAAATGCTAATAACGCAAGTCCTGCAATCATCACGGTACTAGCTATATAAAAGGCACGTTTTTCATCACTACGTGCATCTTCAAATACAGGTACATCCTCTTTAGCACCATCAACTGCTGTTTTTTGTAAACGTGGTTCAATAATTTTATCGGTAATGTACCAGCCTAATGCCACAATAAATAAGCTAGATGCTGAAGCAAATGCCCAGTTATTTAACGGGTTAATTGTTATTGCAGGATTAATTATTTGCGCCGCACTTTGGGTAAAGCTTTGTAGCAATGGATCAATCCCTGATGGAATAAAGTTAGCCCCAAAACCACCACTGACTCCTGCAAATGCAGCTGCAATACCCGCAAGCGGATGGCGTCCTGCAGCATAAAATATAACACCGGCAAGTGGAATAACTAATACATAACCTGCGTCAGTAGCGGTATGGCTCACAATGGCTACTAAAATGATTGAAGGCGTTAATAGCTTTTTAGGAGTAACTTTAAGCATTAACTTAAGACCGGTATTAATGAAGCCCGAATGCTCTGCAACACCGACACCTAACATAGCTACTAAAACGACACCTAAGGGAGCGAAGCCGGTAAAGGTTTTTACCATAGAGGATAAAAAGGTTGCGAGCGAATCACTTGCCAGCATATTATTAATAATAATCGCTTCGCCAGTTCGTGGGTCTATTGCATCAAAACTCACGCCTGAAAACCACCACGACAAAAACCAAATTAATAACATTGCGAACAGAAATATTACGGCTGGATCTGGAAGCTTATTGCCAACCCGTTCAACAAAATTTAAAAAACGCGCAACAACCCCTGAAGGTAAAGCGTCTTGATTATTATTCATTCTTATTGTTCCTAAATTTATTTTTAGTAACAATATCGCATAAAAACAAAACAGTAAATTAACATAAAAATTAGCTTTAAAAGTTTTGGACACAAAAAAACACGATAGTGATAAACAAATCGTGTTTTTTGTATCACTTACTTTTAAGCGAGGGCTTTAACTTCTTCCCACAAGCGTGCAACTAATGTCTTATCTTCTTCGTTAAGCTCACCATTACGATACGCTTTAACTAAGCTCTGCTCTACAGTTTCGTTTAGCTCATCTATACTGATTGTCAGCTTTTCTACTTCGGCATAACCAACTGCAAGATCAAAATGACCTCGTAAATAGCCGCCTGCAAATAACTCATCGTCAGTTGCTTTTATTACTAAATCATCGAAGTACTGCTGGGCTGCATCGATATAGTTCACTAAACTCATTTATTAATCTCCTGGTTTTGTAAAACACCTGTATTTTCAAGGTTTTGGTGCCCTACTGCATACATAATATGGTCGTTAAATCCGGTGGTTACTTTAATATAACCCGTTAATTCATCATCTAATTCGCCATCGCCGGTGTCACAAATAAGGGGGCGGCTATTAAGCGCTTGTAGTTTTGTTTTTGTTGCTACTACAATAATGTTTTCTTTGCCAATTGCACGTATAAGCGCAGGGCTCAATTGCTGATTACCACGGCCAAATATATGCCCTTGCCCGCCAATGAGCGTAATGACTAACTTAGTACTTTGCTCATGAGTAAGCTCAAGTAATTGCTTCGCCGTTAAATCTTGAGCAACTAAGGTTTGATCTTTTATTAAATCAACGCCAAGCAACGTATTCTCAAGACCCATTTCTTCCATTATGGCTTCAACCGTTGAGCCGCTACCCATTATATAAAATGTGTCTTCATCCATTTGCGATACAACATGCGCTGCAATGTCGGCAAGTACGAGTTCGTCGGTTTCTTTACCGCCATTTTTAACCGCTTGCATATAGCGTACTTCGCTAGGTGTTTGCATTTCGCCGTAGCGCTTTGCTTTTACTGTGCCTTGTCTAAAGGCATCTTCATCTATATCCATTACATCTGCATCAGCTAAGGTAACTAACTCCCCCTTAACCAGCATTTCGACTACGCGCCCTGCAGCTTTTGGTGTAATGGCGTATACACCAGAATGAATTTTACAGCCTGCAGGAATACCAAGTACGGGAATGGTATCTTCGATTGCATGGCAAATATTACGCGCTGTACCATCGCCTCCAGCAAATAAAACTAAATCGACACCTGAGTCTTTAAGTACTTTTGCTGCTTGTTCTGTGTCATCTGGGGTTGTTATTACTGCAGAGTTGTATACAACCTCTACATTAAAGCCCAAAGCTTTGGCTGTTTGCTCACCCATGTCACCGTTAACGGTGTAAATGGTTAAGCGTTCTTTATAAGGCAATAGCACTTCAAGCGCTGCTTTTGTTCGGCTATTTGCTTTGGGTTCTGCACCTAATTCGATTGCTTTAGCGGCTGTGTGTGCGCCATCACTACCTTTTAAGGCAACTGTTCCGCCTAAACCTGCTACTGGGTTTACAATTAAACCTAATTTAAACGCCATTACAAAGCTCCTTCGGATGTTGCCAATTAAATTGCTGCGCTGTTAATGGCCACTGTGTATTATAAAAATCAGAGAGTGCTTTTAAAAGTGACTCTGTACGAGAGTTAAAGCCATTTTCGATTAACGATAATACACGTGCATGTACTCGCTGCTGAAAATCAAACCGACATGTTTGCTCGCCGTTTAAGTTATCCACCGACACATTAAAATTAAACCCTGCTGCGGTGCTTAATAACCACTCTATAGCTTGAGGCTTTACTTCTACGTTTTCAAACTCAGCTTGTTTTTGTTTGTCGCGCCCATCAGGACAATACCAATAGCCGTAATCTTCTAATAAACGACGTTCATCGCCTGCAACCAACCAGTGTGCAACCTCATGTAATGCACTCGCGTAAAAACCATGCGCAAATACAACTTGGTGATATGGCACGTGCTCTGTTGCTGGTAAATACACAGGTTCAAAATCGCCTTTTATCAGACATGTATTATGACTTTGATAAAAAGTGCGTTCAAAAATTGAAATTAGATCAGCTATTTGATGCATAAAATTAGGCTAATTAGTCTCGGTTATAGCGCTATTTTGCGCAGTAAAAACGAGACGAATTGTACGGGCTTTTACAACTAAAGTAAAAATAAGGCGTGATAGTAAAATATAAGCGGACTAATCTTTCACTTTATTGATATTTTTAATAATACCTAAACAGTAAAGAGTATTACCAAGTTCTTTACCCTGTGTTTTTTCACCTGAGGTTTTATTGGCTAAGCTAGTTAACATATCGTACCGTTTACGTAGAGTTAGTATATATCTGGCATGTCTACGGCATTCAAAGCAATGAGTACAGTGTGAATCGACCCAAAATCTTAATGTTTCAAACCAATATTGCTGCTCTTGAGCAAAAAAAATAAATGCCTTAGAGCAAGTCCCGCACTTCTCTTCAATATCAACATAAAGTGCCCGAGGATAAATGGCATAGTTTTGCTTTTTTATATCAGCCAATATTACCGTATTAGGGAAGTATTTAAGGCTCGAGTAACGCCAGTGCGCATTCTCTATCGCCTCTATTGTCACTGGGGTATTGGTAGTTATTGGTGTATTGCCATACCTTGGGTGATTTAGATACATGAGCTGCCTAGTTTAAACTTATGATTTTAAGGTATAAAACATGCCATATAAGAAAACAATAATTATACAGGCGTTCCTGCTTCATCACACTCTACAATATCGGTCTCGGTTAATGCCTGAGTGATCCATGCTTGCAATACTGGGCAGCGCATAACAAAGTCACAATATTGCTGTGCCTCTGGCGATAACGTAATTTGATAGGTTTTTAAGCGCAGTACAACAGGCACATACATGGCATCAGCAATACTAAAGTCACCAAAAAACCACTCATTTGGAAACACATCTTGTTGCTGTGCAAATATTTCGTCTATACGGGCTATGTCTTTTAGTGCTTCGCTCGATAGGTCTACTTTACGGGTTGCTCTTATATTCATTGGCATTTCACTGCGCAGTGCCACAAAGCCTGAATGCATTTCAGCGCTTAGTGCACGCGCTTTAGCTCTTTGGGTAATATATTTTGGCCATGCAGCGCCTGATAAGTAAGCATCGTTAATATATTCACAAATTGCTAGCGAATCCCATACCTGTAAATCGCCATCAATTAACGCTGGGACTTTTTGCAAAGCAAAGGTCTTTTTTAGTTCATTGTAAAAGTCGGGGGTGTCGAGTACTAGCTGGGTTTCACTAAACTCAACATCAAATTTACTCATTAAATACCATGCGCGTAATGACCAGCTAGAGTAGTTTTTATTACCGATAAATAATTGCATATTGTAAATACCAAAGTGAATAGACGCTCCTACCATACTAGGTGATTTAACAACCAACAACATTTTGTTTAAAGTCTCTTTGCTAACTGTTACTTAAAGCTATTAATTACTCACTCAACTGCTTGTTTAAATGCTTTTTTAATAGTTGTGTATTACGCGTGTTAGCTTTAAAAAAGGCATCAAAAATATCACCAAAAAATGGCACTAAACCGCCCACAAAGTCTATGAGCATATTGATAATCATCTTAGTCTTTATACGTTTACTCACACCTAAACGCTGGGCTTCTATCAGCACATAACTTGATAAAATTAGCCCTGCGGCATCACCTATAACGGGAATTAAACCAATCACAGCCTCCAAACCTATATTAAATTTAGTAAAAGGAATGCCAATGCTGCTATCAGTTAACTTACTGAATCGCTCTAAGCGGGCTATTGCAGCTTGGGCTTTCATTTGTGAGTGTTCATTAATATTATCGTTCATGATTACTACCCTCCTTTTTGCAGTATATAGGGCCTACTTGAACAACTCCTGAAAGGCTTTAAACTAAATTACAGACATAAAAAAACGCGGTAGTCCGCGTTTTTTATAATTATAAATACTTACACAGAGCCGTTAATTGGCCCGTGTTCGTGGTTTACATGTGGATTTTGTCCGCGTTGGCGCAGTAAATGATCCATTAATGTAATAGCCATCATTGCCTCAGCAATCGGGATTGCACGAATACCCACACACGGATCGTGACGACCTTTGGTGATCATCTCAACCGCTTCGTTGCTTGTATTAATGCTGTTACCTGGGATGGTAATACTCGACGTTGGTTTTAGCGCAATAGAAGCAATAATATCTTGCCCTGTCGAAATACCCGCAAGTACGCCACCTGCATGGTTTGATGTAAAACCTTCAGGGGTTAGCTCGTCGCGATGCTCAGAGCCTTTTTGCTCAACTACATCAAAGCCATCACCAATTTCCACGCCTTTAACTGCATTAATACTCATTAATGAGTGTGCAAGTTCAGCGTCAAGGCGGTCAAATACTGGCTCACCAAGACCTACTGGTACGTTGCTTGCCACTACTTTTACTTTAGCGCCAACTGAGTCACCTTGCTTTTTAAGGTCACGCATATATTCGTCAAGCGCTTCAAGCTTACTTGCATCAGGGAAGAAGAATAAGTTATTTTCAACTTCGTCCCAATCAAACGTTTCCGCCTTAATAGGACCTAGCTGGCTTAAGCATGCTTTAACTTCAATACCATGAAATTGCTTTAAGTATTTTTTAGCGATAGCGCCTGCCGCTACGCGTATTGCGGTTTCACGTGCAGAGGAACGGCCGCCACCACGATAATCGCGCAGGCCGTACTTATGCCAATACGTGTAATCGCCATGACCTGGGCGAAATACATCTTTAATTTTGCCGTAATCTTGCGAACGTTGATCGGTGTTTTCAATTAATAAACCAATGCTAGTACCTGTGGTTTTACCTTCAAAAACGCCTGCTAATATTTTTATTTGATCGCTTTCACGGCGCTGCGTTGTATAACGGCTTTGGCCTGGTTTTCGGCGATCTAAATCAATTTGTAAGTCGGCCTCTGTGATTTCAAGACCTGCGGGAGTACCATCAACAACGCCGCCTAATGCAACGCCGTGGCTCTCACCAAAGGTGGACACTTTAAATAACTGTCCAATGCTATTTCCTGCCATTAACTTTCCTCATTCCTAATGACTACCAATAGCCAAGCACACGGCTTGGCTATTCATTTTTTACTTATTTTGCAAAATACTCATCTAGCTGCTTTTTGCTAATTACAAATACACCTAAGCCGCCTTGTTCAAATTCAATCCATTCAAACGGCGCGCCCGGATACAGTGCATCCATATGTACCATAGAGTTACCAACTTCTACAAATAACAAACCGTTATCAGTTAGGTGTTCACTCGCTTCACTTAAAATAGTACGGGTTACATCTAAACCATCGTGGCCTGATGCAAGCCCAAGCTCTGGTTCATGATGAAATTCACGTGGTAAGTCAGCCATATCTTCTGCATCAACATATGGTGGGTTTGCTACTATTAGGTCGTATTTTTGACCTGGTACACCGCTAAATACATCAGACTGAATAGGTAACACACGATCAGTTAACATGTAATCGTTAATGTTAATGTCTGTCACTTCAAGCGCTTCATACGATATATCTACCGCATCAACTTGTGCCTGCTCAAAAGCTTGCGCAAGTGCAATTGCGATACAACCCGAACCTGTACATAAATCTAATATACGGTTAACCGATTGTGGCTCTTCAAGCCAGGGTGTAAAGCGGTTGCTGATAAGCTCAGCAAACGGTGAGCGAGGTATAAGTACACGTTCATCCACATAAAATGGCATACCCGCAAACCATGCAATGTTTGT
This sequence comes from Pseudoalteromonas sp. Z1A6, assembly GCF_011378745.1. Classification (NCBI taxonomy): domain Bacteria; kingdom Pseudomonadati; phylum Pseudomonadota; class Gammaproteobacteria; order Alteromonadales; family Pseudoalteromonadaceae; genus Pseudoalteromonas; species Pseudoalteromonas sp. Z1A6. The sequence goes on along the minus strand of NZ_WTKW01000037.1, from coordinate 10,864 downwards.
TAAGTAAGGTACTGGTGTGCAGTCGTTAATACGTTCTGCAATAAGACCCGCAAGTCGGTTTTTTTCTGTGCTTGTTAAACGCGCGTGCATTAATTCTTTTGGCGCATCAACAGGCAAGCTAAGCGCAGGCAGTAATAAGCTTACAGCTTCATCCCATGCGTTATCTGTACCGTGTCCAAAAAATATACTACTACTTGCAAATTGGCTTGTAGTCCAACGTAACCAGTCATGTAAAGTTGACAGTTCTGCAACGGCTTCTTCGAGTGTTGCTTCTTCTATTTGTAAATCGCTCATATATTTTTACCTGTATTAGCTTACTGACTGTTTTGAGTCTTTAAGACGATTGCATTGCCTATCTGCGCTGGGCAAATTACAATTGCCCCTCATTTAAGTATTGTACCGCCTTTTGCGCTGCGTTTTTACGTTTTTTTGTTTAGGTAATAGTTATGAAAAAAGACACTCCATCACATTCGTCCCTAAGCAATGACGACATAAGCTTATTTCGTCAAACGATCACAGGCGCCAAAGTATTTAAACAAGATACTCATCGTTTTGATACAAAGCCTAAGGTGTCACAAGCTAAGCAATTTGCCCAGCAAAAAAAGCAGGCTCAATCTGAATTTTTCTTCTCAGACGTTTATATTCCCGATATAGACACCCACGGCACGGTTAAATATGTAAAACCAGGCCAAGATACCTTCCTAGCTAAACAGCTTCGCCGTGGTGACTTTGCACCCGATTTGACGCTAGATTTACATGGCTTAAATAAAGAACTTGCTAAAGATGAACTCGCTGGACTCATTCACGAATGTAAAAAGCAGCATTACTATTGTGCATGTGTAGTGCACGGTATTGGCGGCGGCGTACTAAAGCACAAAGTGCCTCAGTACTTAGTACAGCACCCTGACGTAATAGCGATGCACCAAGCCCCTCTCGAATATGGTGGTAGAGGCGCAGTACTCATACTAATTAATTTACCGCAAAGTGATGAATTTAGACGCTAACTTTAGCTATTACTAGGATGTAACTTCGTGCATATTTTTTCAATTATTTTTCCGCTCATTTTTATTGTGGCGTTTGGTTACAGCTGTTGCCGATTAAAATTTTTCGAAAAGCAGCATATTGCAGGCTTAAGTAAATTTACTTTTTATATTAGTTTGCCTGCTTTTTTATTGTTAAATATGTCGCAAATTAACTTACAGCAAAGCATTAGCCTTTTTGCATTTTTGAGTTTTTACATACCGGTTCTGAGTGTATTTGGGGTGGGTATTTTAATTGACCGCTTTTATTTAAATAAAAAGTATTTAAAAAATTACCAACAACACGGCGTCTTTGGACTTGCTTCTAGCTATTCAAATATGGTGTTAGTGGGTATTCCTATTGTTATTGCATCGCTTGGCAAAGAGATGATAGCCATTGCGTTTATGATCATTACTTTTCATAGCACATTGTTATTTGCACTTACTTTTTTAATAGGCGCTAAAGGCAGCAGCGATAAATTTTCGTGGTCGCACTTTGGAAAAAGTATGGTGTTAAATCCAATAGTACTGAGTATTGGATGCGGGCTTATATTAAACATTTTAGGAGTAACACTATTCACCGACTTAGCAAATAGTTTGGATCTATTAGCTAAACCAGCAATTGCCTGTGCGCTATTTGTACTTGGTGCTAATTTAGCTTTTTATAAAATAGCAGCAAATTGGCAACCCGCGTTAATAGCATCAATTTTAAAAATATTTTTATTGCCTGCGTTAGTTTTATTGGTAGGCACCTATGTATTTAAGCTAGACACGCAAATACTTAATGTATTGGTACTTTTAAGTGCGTCCCCTGTTGGCGTAAATGCTTATCTTATTGCGAGTCAAATAAAGCAGCATGAAGCTACTCTTGCTGGGGCTGTCGTACTTTCTACTATCTTAAGTGTTATTAGCTTTACGTTTTGGCTAGCTTTATTACTTTAGCTTACAAACCGCCGGCTACATCAACAAAACTACCCGTTGTAAAAGAAGCGTGCTCCGAAGCTAAAAAGTAAATTGCTGCAGCAACTTCCTCGGGTGTACCGCCTCTGCCAAGGGGTAATTTACTTTTAAGACGATCGACTCGATTTTTTTCGCCGCCATCACTATGCATATCAGTGTAAATAAGCCCAGGTCTAACAGAGTTAACACGAATACCTTTACTTGCCACCTCTTTTGCCAAGCCAATAGTAAATGTGTCCATTGCACCTTTAGATGCTGCATAATCAATGTACTCATTAGGAGAGCCCGTTTTAGCGGCCCCCGATGAAACATTAACAATACTACCGCCATTTCCCATTCGCTTTATTGCCTCACGACTACATAAAAAAGCACTGGTAATATTTGTAGTCAAAACTTCGTTTATGCGCTCAGCACTCATTTCTAACAAAGGCATTTGTGGTTTTAAAATACCGGCGTTATTTATTAGTACATCAAGTTGACCTAACTCTTTATCAATAAAGTCAAATAACGCCAAAACATCTGCCTCTTTCGACACATCTGCTTTTATAACTTGAGCCCTAACGCCAGAGCTTCTGACTTGATCGGCTACTAGCTTCGCACTAGCTAAATCAGCTTTATAATTAATGCAAACATCATAACCATGCTTTGCAAAATATAGTGCAGTAGCTGCGCCAATACCTCGACTAGAGCCTGTGATAAGTACAACGGGGGAGCGAGTCATTAAAGCTATTATTCTTTTAAAGCTGCGACTACTGAAATTTCAACAAGCAGTGCATCACGTGCCATTTTAGCTTCCACACAGGCACGTGCTGGTGCACAACCCTCGGGTACCCATGCATCCCATACTGCATTCATATCAGCAAAGTATTCCATGCTCTTTACATAAATAGTCGCGCTAAGCATATGTTCTTTTGAACTTCCCGCTTCATCAAGCAATGCCTCTACTTTATCAAGCATAGTTTGAGTTTGTTCTTTGATATCTTTTTGCGCGTCGGCGCATACCTGCCCACATAAATACACAGTGCCGTTATGTTTTACAATGCGGCTCATGCGCGCACCTGTTTGTAAACGTTCTATTGTCATTTTACTTTACTCAATTATTTATATTTAAACGTTTTCTGGGGCATTTATACTTAAATAACTACTACGCTGGGTTTGCTCATCGTAACTAATAACAGCAACAGCACCCGTATTAAAAATGGGCATATTGCCAGGGCTTAACTGGTCCACTAAATAACTTACAATAGGCATATGTGATACAACAAGCCATGTATTGCATTGGGGGTGAGTAGCAATAAGTGTTTCGATGTAGTCAGCAGCAATTTGAGGTTTGCCTTCGGGAATTATATCAGACGTGGTTTCGCTAAATTTAAATACGTTATTTTTAGCCACACCTGCAGCTGTTTGCTGTGCTCGAATGTAAGGACTAACTAACAGTGCATCAGGGTAATGTGCTTTACTGAGCCAAAGGCCCATTTTTTCAGCTTCATCGTGCCCTGCTTGGGTTAAATTTCTACCTGCATCATCAGCCTGCATGGGTGTTGCTTCGCCGTGGCGCATTATTAGGATTGTTTTCATAAAAAATCAACCGATTAAAGAATATAAAACAGTAGCCAGTTTGCCCGTTTGTCAGCTATATTAACAATATAAATCTATTTATTTCTAAAATAGTTCTTTCATGAGATTCAGGTAAATCTTTAAGCTGTACTTCGCTTTCCTGAAGCCATCATCTGTTGTTAACAAGTAAACGTTTAGTTTCAGGAGCATCATTTGAATATCAGCCGCAATGATAACAGAGCATACCGCGCCTTTACACTGGACAATGGTCTAAAAGTACTATTAGTGCAAGATAAAGATTCTACAAAAGCGGCAGCATCAATGGCAGTTAACGCCGGACATTTTGACGACCCTCTTGATAGGCAAGGCCTAGCACACTTTTTAGAGCACATGCTTTTTTTAGGCACTGACCAGTATCCAGATTCAGGTAGTTTTAATAATTTTGTTTCGCAAGCTGGCGGCAACACCAATGCGTGGACCGGCACTGAGCATACCTGTTACTTTTTTGATATTAACAATCAAGAATTTGAACAAGCACTTACCCAATTTAGCCGCTTTTTTATTGCGCCTCTTTTAAATTCAGCCGAAACAGAAAAAGAACGTAACGCAATTGAAGCCGAGTTTAAACTAAAAATAAAAGACGACGGTCGCCGTATTTATCAAGCCCACAAAGAAACGGTAAACCCTGCTCATCCATTTGCTAAATTTTCTGTAGGAAACCTACAAACCTTAGCTGACAGAGAGCGATGTATTAGTGATGAGCTTCGTGACTTTTTTAATAGCCAGTACCAAGCTCAGTGGATGACTTTAGTTATTTGCGCAAACGAAACACTAGATACACTACAAAGCTGGACTCAAACTTACTTTGGCGCAATTAACGGCAACAAAAACCTTAAAAAGCCAGAGATCAGTGAGCCACTTTATCGCAAACAAGACATAGGAAAAATACTCCATATTGAGCCACATAAGCATATGCAAAAACTTATTATAAGTTTTGCTATGCCTAATATTGACGACTTTTATCGCCATAAAACAGTAAGTTTTATTGCCCACTTACTTGGCTATGAAGGCGCGGGTTCTCTTTATTCTATTTTAAAAGAGCAAGGCTGGATCAATGCACTTTCTGCTGGCGGTGGTATTAATGGCAGCAACTTTAAAGATTTTAATATTAGCTTAGCGCTTACCGATGAAGGTATTGAATACTTCGAAGACATTATTGAAATGGTGTTTGAATACATTTGCTTAATTAACGATAACACCGAAAAATTGCCACGCTTATACCAAGATAAAAAAAATCTATTACAAATAGCATTCGATAACCAAGAAAAGTCACGCCTGATTGATTGGGTCAGTAATTTAAGCATTAATATGCAGCATTACGATGAAGCAAACTACGTGCAAGGCGACTATTTAATGGAAGGCTTTAAAAAAGCGACCCACGAAATGGCCATGCAGTGGTTAACGCCACATAATATGCGCATCGTACTTATACATCCAGATGTAGAGCCTGAACATAAAACGGCATGGTACAACACACCATATAAAGTAGAACATATTTCACCTAGTTGGCTTGATGCCCTTAGCGAGATAAATAAGCCGTTGAGCGAAATGCTGCTACCTACAGCTAATCCTTATTTAACAAAAGAAGTGGTGTTATTTGATGTCGTAAAACCACAAACAAAACCCGAGTTATTAGTAAAAGAACCCGGTTTTGATTTTTGGTTTAAACAAGACAATACATTTCGCGTTGCTAAAGGCCATTTTTATTTGGCCATGGATTCTGATTTTGCCGTAAAAGATGTAAAACATATGGCACTCACCCGCTTATTTACAGATTTATTTATGGATAGTGTGGGCGAGCAATTTTATCCAGCAGAACTTGCGGGACTTAGCTACCACTTAACCTCGCATCAAGGTGGATTAACTCTACATACCGCGGGGCTTTCATCTAGCCAGTTAGAGCTTGTTGATCAATTAATAGATGCTTTATTTAATGTAGAGATCTGTGCAAAACGCTTTGCTGAATATAAAAAACAGCTTGTAAGGCATTGGCGCAATAGCAACCAAAACAAACCAGTCAGTGAGTTATTTAGCATTTTAGGCGCAAAAATAATGCCTTGGAACCCACAACCTGGGGAGCTTGCATCGGCATTAAAAAACACCTGTTTTCAGCAATTTAATGAGTTCAGAACAGACTTTTTTAAAGCACTACATGTTGAATCATTTTTACATGGTAACTGGCAGCAAAGTGATGCAATAGCCTTTCAAAAAAAGGTCGCAAATCACTTAAAAAACGCAACCATAATTGAAGATTTAAGACGCCCTCTTTTTGAAATTGAAAAAGTAACTCGCTACGAGTTAGAGCTTCCTTGTAACGACCATGCAATGGTTATTTACTATCAAGCGCAAACGGATTGCGTGGCCGAAAAAGTAAAAATGATGGCGTTAAATCATTTAATCAATCAAGATTACTTTAACGAATTACGAACAACACAACAGCTAGGCTACTTAGTAGGCGCAGGTTATGCACCTTTTAATACACGTGCTGGCATCGCCTTTTACGTGCAGTCACCTAAGTTTGATGCAAAAACACTATTGCACCGCCACAACCACTTTATTAAAAATTATCTTGATAACATTGATGCGCTTGATGAAAACGATTGGCAACAGCAAAAGCATGGCCTAAGTACACATATTGCAGAAAAAGATAAAAATCTGCGCCTGCGCTCACAACGGTTATGGCTTGCTATTGGTAACAGAGATCATGAATTTCATATGCAACAGCGACTTTTAGATGCCCTAAACGCACTAACACTAAAAGAAATTAAAATTTATGCACTAAGCCTATTTGATGATAATAGACCAAGATATGAGCTTTTAAGCTCGGCAAAAGTCACTAAATCTCAAAATATGCCCGTTTACTCTCAATCTCTTTGACACTAGGTTTAGCTTGTTTTAAATTATCATTTGTAAATTAGAAGTAATCAAAAAATGATAAAAATAATAATAAAGCTAAACATGCTTGTAGTACTTGCTTACTCATTTGAGCTATTTGCCTTTGAGTCTTCATTTAATTACAACTCCGACAATATACTCATTCTAGCAAGCGCCATTATAGCGCTTGCTTTGCCCTACCTGTTATTTGTAATCCACAAACTTAGGCGTTCGCGCCGCCAGCTCCGCCTTTCGGAAAAACGCTTAAAAAGCACCGTTGAAGGTAGCGGCGATACTCTATGGGATTGGAACATAAAAACAGGCGAAGTCATTCGTATTAACGATAAATACTTAATGGACGCCACGACGTTAATGGGGTTTCCGCCAAACAAAGGCCTTATTCACCCTCACGATATTAATAACGTTGAACACTTATTAAAAGTGCATTTTGCAGAGCAGTCTGCTTTTTTTGAAGCCACCTACCGAATCAAAGATACATTTGGGCGTTGGCACTGGGTGCTCGATCGCGGAAAAATAATTGAAAAAGACGCCAACTTATCACCTCTTAGAATGACAGGTACAGTTCGCGATATATCGCTGTTAAAATCGACTGAGGAGCGCTTAAACCTTTTTGCTAAATGTGTTGAGTCGCTCACCGATGCTTTAGCAATTTACGATAAAAACTTTAAACTGGTTGATATAAACCCCAGCTTTTTAACCTTATTTGGTGGCGTACGCGAACAATACTTAGGGAAAGATTTCAACCTATCAGGGTACGAGCCAAGCTATACAAACAAAATTATTGAAATAGTAAAAGAGCGCGAACATATTCAACAAGAAGTGAAGCTTCGTAATAGTGAGCGTGTTTTATTGCCTATAGAAATTTCGATAGATGAAATTAAAAACGATCAAAATCAAATAACCAACTATGTCGTGGTTTATTCCGATTTAACAGAGCGTAAAAAAGCCGAATCGCAGCTGCATAATCTATCAAACCGAGATCGTACAACGAGTCTTCCTAACCGAAATTTATTTTTTACCGATTTACATAAACTAGTAAAACTCAACTCGCACCACGCCTTGCTTGTGTTCGACTTAGACAACTTTAAAAAAATAAATGACTCGTTAGGACATCAGCTGGGTGACAGCTTATTAGCTAAACTAGCGATGCGCTTAAATAAACTAACCCGCGAAAATGATGTGTTTTATCGTTTAGGGGGCGATGAGTTTGCCCTTGTAATGTCTGACACTAACGACATACATGTAATTACACGCATGGCAAAACAGTTTTTAGCAGCTATTGCTACACCATTTAAAATGGCTGGCCACGAACTGGCAATTACCTCAAGTGTAGGCATTGTATTATTCCCAGAAGATGGTAATACGCCTGAACTACTCTTAAAAAATGCAGATACCGCGATGTATCATGCTAAAAAGAAAGGTAATAGTTACCTATTTTTTAACGACACAATGAACCGCCAAGCCGTTAAACGGCTACAAATAGAAAACCTTATGCGCTTTGGCTTAAAAGAAGATCATTTTGAAGTGTACTACCAACCAAAAATGAATATTCGCACAGGCAAGCTAACCGGCATGGAAGCATTAGTTCGCTTTATTACACCTAAAAAAGGTATTATTAGCCCTGGTGTATTTATACCCATTGCCGAGGAAACAGGCCAAATAATTGAAATTGGTGAAGTGGTATTAAACAAAGCCTGCCGAGACGTAAAAGAATGGCTAGATAGCGGTTTATTTAGCGGCCGAGTAGCCGTTAACTTATCAGCAAAGCAATTTAGTCTTCCCGATTTAACCTCACGTATTGATGTTATTTTGCAAAAAAACGAATTACCTTCGTACTTTTTAGAACTTGAAATAACAGAAGGTACTGTAATGGACGACCCTAAAGAAGCCATTGCTATTATGCGCTCGTTAAGTGCCCGAGGTATTCATTTGGCAATGGATGATTTTGGTACGGGTTATTCTTCCTTAGCGTATTTAAAGCAATTTCCGCTTAATACACTAAAAGTAGATAAAGCATTTATAGATGATATGACCAACGAACGTGGGCGTAACATGGTCGACTCAATAGTTACTATTGCACATAACCTTGATTTGCATGTAGTTGCAGAAGGCGTTGAGCAGGCTCATCAGATTGATATACTTAAAAAGCTAAACTGCGAAACAGTACAAGGTTATTATTATTCTAAACCACTTTCAAAAAGTGAGTTTACTGAATTTTTAAAACGCCAACAGACTAAAGCAGCTCCAAGCTTAATTAGAGCAAATAAAAAAGTGGCGTCAATAAATTAGGGCCGCCATATACATGCGTTTATACCTACATTTCTAACCAAGGCACGACGATAATGTAGATTAAACAAGCACCAAGCCACAGGCCCAAGTAAACCACCTAAAATAAGCCATCGCTTAATTGGCATGCCTTTTTTAATAGCTTCTAAATACATTAAAGCTATAAAAGCACTGCTTAGTAAAACTATAAACAAAGTCACCTCTTAAAGTTGCTCAAAAATACGGCGCTCATTTTAACGCTAACGTGATTGAATTTAAAGCAACAAATCCTCTGCGCACAAAAAAGCCGAACCTGTTAAACACAGATTCGGCTTTTAAAATTATAATTTACGCGTTACTTTTCAGCACGGCCCATAAATTTGTGTTCAACTGTATTAATACGGATACGGTCACCTGTTGAAATATGCTCTGGCACAGAAATATTTAAGCCAGTAGACATACGTGCAGGTTTTGAACGAGCACTCGCAGATGCACCTTTAATAGATGGGTCTGTTTCTTCAACAACAAGTTCAACACTTGACGGTAAATCAAGCCCTACTGGCGCGCCATCAATAACAATTACGTGTACGCCTTGTGTTTCTTCATTAACAAATAAAATCTCTTCGCTAATAGCATCTTTGCTTAAGTTATAAGGCGTGTAATCTTCATTATCCATGAACACATACTCGTCACCATCAATGTACGATAGCATTACTTCACGGCGTGTTAAATCAGCCAGCGTTAGCATGTCACTGTCTTTGAATGTTTCGTCAACTTTACCACCGGTTACCACATCGTATAAACGCATACGGTATAAACTACCACCAGCACGACCTTGCGGCACAGAGCGCACAATATCTTTTACAACTAAAACGCGGCCATTGAAGTCAATAGCAGTACCTTTTTTAACATCACTCGCCTTTGGCATGTGTGAATTCCTATTATTTTTTTGATTGCCAGAAACATACCACGAACTGGATTTTGTTCAACTAAAATTACGTTGGTTTTACGCTACATGTTGTATTAGCTTGTAAAATTTTAATTTATACTAAAATACATATAATCAAATGTGAAAAAAACTGCTATGGTAGCTTTACCGAGTATGACTTCAAGGAATGGATCATGGACCAGAAAAAAGTACATGAGTATTTAGTTAAAAAACCACTTGTTCAGGTTACAAAACCATTTGCGCAAGAGGTTGATGTATATAAAGTGAATCATAAAATGTTTGCGACTCTTGCTATTGGCAATGACGGTCAAACTAATGATGATGGTGAGGTTATTTGGTGGCTTAACTTAAAGTGCGATCCTGATGAAGCAATATCATTGCGTGATATTTTCCCGGCAGTGATCCCTGGTTACCATATGAATAAACGCTTATGGAACACAGTAATTTTAGACGGCACAATTCCACAAGGTGAAATTGAGAGAATGATTGATAACTCATTTAATTTAGTCGTAGAAAACATGCCAGAAAAAGACCGAAAAGCTATTTCACTTCACTTGTAAACACTTTTTGGGCTAGGCTACTAGCCCATTAAAACCCTACACCTTAAGCGTATAAATTAAATCGTCATATAACTTTTCGCCTATTGTATGCACTTTAAAAAGTGTATCGGTATGGGTTAAACCGCACTTACCAAGCACCTTTTCAGAACCAATATTGCCACGCGTTACGACTGCTTTAAACTGCCTAATACCACATTCTTTCCAAGCCCAGTCAATCACAGCTCTTAGGGATTCTGTCGCGTAGCCTTTATTAAAATACTCTGGCAATAATAAATAACCAAGCTCTGCGGTTTCTCCGTCATAGGCAAAACCTGTAACACCCACAGGTTGTTTTGTTTGATTATTAATAATGAGTAAACACAGGGGATGACGTGATTTAGCATTCCACTTAGGCAAGCGTATCTCAAAGCGGTTTCTTACCAGTGACTCCATTGGCATATCAAAACAATACTTGAGGACTTGAGGATCGCGATGAAGCGCAAGAAAAAGAGGCCAATCAGATTCTTCCATTTGGTATATGCTCAATCTTTGTGTAAATAATGTCATTAAGCTCCTCATTTATTTATAAAAACTATAAAAAAACCGCATTTAAATGCGGT
>NZ_WTKW01000369.1:0-3920 GCF_011378745.1 Pseudoalteromonas sp. Z1A6 | reverse complement strand
ATTTTACGTTGTTATTTTAACTAAAATAATAAAAGTAATCTTTATATTCAATAGTTTAGGTGAATTGTTATTTGTCGATTTAGTTGTATGCTGAATAAAGCATGACTCGGTTACAAAAAAGTCAGTGTTTTACGTTTTTTTTTATCAAAATGATGATGAGATTTGATAATATAGCGCAACTTAAAAGCTTAAGGTAAGCACATATGTCGGGTCCACGTTTATATACGGTAGAAGAAGCTACTCACCAAGCTTATGATATTTTTTTAGAGTTAGCGCCAAATAACTTGAGTGAAAAAGATGTTGAAGACTTTAATGAGTTTAGAGAAGACCTAGGCTTTATTGAAGAAGACGAGCCAGATGACCAGTGGCAAGACTTTGTAGCCCTTGAAATAGAGCCAGAGCACTTTATTCAGGTGTTGGTTGGTTTAGAATTTGAAAATGATGATGTTTTGTTTGCTAAAATTTTGATTAGTCGTGATAAAGATGCTCCGTTTTGTCATATTTTATGGAAAGAAACTGAATAAGCAATACTGCTTATTTTTATAATTGTGTGCAGAGAGAGTATTGTGCGTAAGTATTTATTTTTAATTTTTTTAATAATTAGCAGCCCAAGTTGGGCCGTTGATCCATTTGAAGATTTTCATGAATATGGCAAGCTCTCTGATGAAGAAATTCATGAGTTACACAAAGGTGACATGTTCTATGGTGATACTGAATTTGGCTTTATTCTAAGTAAAGGTAACACCAATTCGACCAGTTTTAAGCTCAAAGGTAATTTATACCAAGACTTTGAAAAGTGGCGTAACCAATTTAAAATAGACTCTCTTTATAAGCGTGATGAGAACGATGAAAGCGGTGGCACTGATGTTACAGCTAATCGTGTTTTTGTATCAGCGCAAGGTAACTATAAAGTAGGTGTTAAAAACTCCTCATTTTTTATTTACGGTGATTACGAAGAAGATGAGTTTAGTGGACTTGATTTTAAAAGTACGGTGGCGACAGGCTATGGTGCACGTGTATATCAAGGCTCTAAAAACAAAGTAGATATTGATATAGGACCTGGTTTATACCGTTCAGTAGCGGATGAAGATTCGGATGTGAGCGAAGATGAAATTAATAAAACCGGTTATTTAGTACGTGTTGCAATGCAGTGGGAACGTTTGGTTTCTAAGCGTACTCGTTTTAATCAAGATGTGAGTATAGAGCAGTCGCTCTCAGGTCTTAATTCTCGCTTAAAATCGGAAACCGCACTAATAAGCCAAGTGATTGGTGCGGTATCACTCAAATTTACCTACATGTATCGTTATAATTCAAAACCCGAAGATGATAAACTCAAGTTTGACTCAGAGCTGAGTGCTACATTGGTGTACAGCTTTTAAGTATTTATTTAATTTAGAGAATATTATGTATCAGCATAAACAGTATGCGGTGTTTATCTTTTTTGTATTAGCGTGGATAGGCGGTTTTGTAGCGCTTGCATGGAACTTGTTAGGCGCTGATGGACCTTTAATGATATTTGCTGGGATTTTAGTGCTGGTGGGCTTTTTGTTCCATGGTCTAACAGTAAAAGTAGATGATAAAAAAATTAGCTGGGCGTTTGGCCCAGGCGTTGCAGGGCAAAGCATTGAGCTTGGCGAAGTAGTAGAAGCTAAGGCAGTTCAAAACTCTTACAGACACGGTATTGGTATGCGAATTACTCACGATGGTTGGGTGTATACAGTATCTGGCTTTAGTGCAATACAGCTAACGCTTAAAGATGGCACTTTGTATCGAGTTGGCACAAACGATCAAAAAGGTTTACTAGCCGCTCTAAAAGAAAAGAATGTATCAATCGCGCTGCCTAGTAAGGCAAAAACTGAAACGGTTAAGCGCAACAATATGATATAAAAAAAGCGCCCTAGGCGCTTTTTTCTTGGTTTAACAGTGTATTAGTGGTCGTGACCACACCCACCTTCACCATGTACATGACCATGAGTGAGTTCTTCTTCGGTTGCATCACGTACTTCTAGTATCTCTACATCAAAGTTAAGTGTTATGCCTGCAAGTGGGTTATTACCATCTACAATAACTTCTTCATCTTGGATATCGATGATCATTACTGATTGGTCACCATCATCTGTTGATGCACGAAATTGCATGCCGACTTCAATTTCCATACCTTCAAACATCGACTTAGGTACAGCTTGCATTAGGTTATCGTGGCGTTCGCCATAACCTTCATCAGGTTCAACTTTTACGCTAAGTGTGTCGCCTGGTTGTTTGCCTTGCAAAGCATTTTCTAGGCCTGAAATTAAGTAGCCTGTGCCAATGATAAAGTGTAGTGGCTCACCACCGAACGAGTTATCAATGCTATTGCCATCATTATCCATTACCGAATAATGCATTTTTACCACTTTGTTTGCCGCAACGATCATAGTCATTCCTATTTATTCATCTTCAAGAGAGTAGGGTAGAGGCAGAATGCTTAGCTCCACCTGAGGTGTGTGTTTTGCACGAAGTACCTGAGTTACATCAGTATCGTTTGGCAACACAACGAGGCCTGTTAATTTATTTGTTTGTTCATTAAAGCTTTGTGCAATAAGTTTACCCGCACGGCGCCAATTTTCGCCTAATTGGGTTTCTAAATCGGGCTCTGAAAGTATCCCTTCGCTTTGACCTGAAACTATATACATTGCACGCTTATTTTTACCTAGGTACTTCATGCGAGCCACAGTTTCTTGACCGGTATAACACCCTTTTTTAAAGCTTATACCGCCAATAGCATGTAGGTTTACCATTTGAGGAACATACTCGCCAATTGCATCTGCACTTAACTGAGGTTCACCTGCAAGCATAGATGCTTGTTGCCAAGGAGCTTCGTTATCAAGTGTAGATACGTCATCAGGCATACTAAACTGGCTATCGACCATCAATAAAACACGGTTATCAGCTAATTTTAGTGCTTTACCGCTTTCAAAGTCACACGCGCTCGCATCACCTTCAAAGTTAATATCAAGTTGTGCGAGTACATCCGATAAATCATCACCAATGAGACCAATTAATCGCTTTGAACATGCACTAATGTCAACTTTTGCAAATACGGCATACTTTTTTAGCTCAGCTAACGATTTTTCTACTTCGTTTTCGCTGCCTGTAAGGTAGTAGCTGTCTTGATAAGAAAATAATTTAAATACGCCCCAAAGTTTACCTTTAGCGCTGCAATGGCCAGCCCACAAATAATTACTGCTGGTTAATTTATTTAGATCTTGAGTGATTTGCCCGTGTAAATAAGATAATTTATCAGCACCGCAGAGGCTAATAAGTTGATGAGATAACGGACATGCATAAACGCTCGACATAAAAACCTTCTTTGCAATATAAATGAAGTGACATAATAACGCAGTTGTTACGTATGGTACAGACAAGCGCTTATTGGTGCGGGTTTATTCTTTAATGAGAGATTAATAGCTGCTAAATAGGCTTGTGTTTGTTAAACTCGAGTCAATTAAGTATGAGGTTTAAAATGGTTGAAATTCATAGTAAAGCACGTATTCGTTGGGCTTGCCGTCGTGGCATGTTAGAGCTTGATGTTTTGTTTATGCCGTTTGTTGAAGAAGCATACGACTCTTTGAGCGCAGAGCAACAGGCTATTTTTCAGCGTTTGCTAACAGAAGAAGACCCTGACTTATTTGCATGGTTTATGGGTCATCAAGAATGTAAAGATGAGCAGTTAAACGGTATGGTTTCGCTGATCTTAGACCGAGTTCGTGTATAGGTTTACAGTTACTAATAATAACGCTGACCACAAACCTATTGTGGTCTTTTTTTGCATGCTCAGTTTAATATTATGTTTATTTTTAGATTCGCTACTAGCTATGCTTTTTTGTTTGATAATTAATATATTAGCTGGCTTTTTAGTGTGGCAAAAAGTGTTGGCAATT
>NZ_WTKW01000368.1:0-3923 GCF_011378745.1 Pseudoalteromonas sp. Z1A6 | reverse complement strand
TCGAAGTCGCTTAATTTGAGTTTCTGTTAAGCAAAAAAAACGCCACAGTAAGTGGCGTTTTTATATTTAATAATGCTATTACTGACGAACACCTTCTATTGATAAAATAATATCAACATGAGTAGATGCAGGTCCTAAGTTGTAATCAATACCGTAATCGGTAAGTTTAAGGCTGGTTTCGCCCTCAAAACCTACGCGGTAGCCGCCCCACGGATCTTTACCTTCGCCCACTTTATCTATTTCAAAGGTAATAGTGTTAGTTACGCCGTGCAGCGTAAACTCACCGGTTACATCAGCCTCTTCGCCGTCTTCATCAAATTTAATACTCGTGCTTTTAAATGTCGCTTTTGGGTATTTATCTACATTTAAAAAATCTTTACCATGTAAATGCTTATCGCGCTCTGCATGGTTAGAGTCAAGACTTGTGGTATCAATGTTTACCATAATTTTTGACGTATTAGGGTTTTTAGCATCGTAGCTAAATGTGCCGTCAAAAGTATTAAAACGACCATATAACCAGCTGTAACCTAAGTGTTTAATTTTAAAGTTAACAGATGCATGCCCGCCTTTTGTATCAATTACATAATCAGCTGCATTGGCGGCTGTTGCCGATAACATCATTGCAGCCGAAACGGCTGTGCTTACTAATAATTTTTTCATTTTAATCATCCTTTAATGGTTTGATCATTCTAATTAAGGTTTTATCTTTATCGATAAAGTGATGTTTTAACGCCCCTAGTGCATGCAATACTGCAAACCCGATTAATGTGCACGCGCCGTAATAATGTACTTTTCCTGCAATATCGGCTTGGTCATCAAAGGCAAAATCAAGCGCTGATACGTTAAATAAAGTAAATACTTCTATTGGACGCCCGTCTGCGGTTGATATTAAATACCCTGCAACAACAATAACAGCCAAAATAATATACATAGCAATATGCGCCGTATGCGCTAATTGGTTCATGCCTTTACTCTCACCTAATGGTTTAGGTTGTGTAGATAAAGCACGCCATAAAATTCTAAATAAAAATACGGCCACAAGCGTAATACCAATACTCTTATGTAAATCGAGTGAACCTTTATACCAGCTATCGTAATAAGTAAGCTCAACCATATATAAACCTAAACCAAACAGGCCAAAAATAGTCAGCGCCATGAGCCAATGTAAAATAATGGCGACAAGTCCGTAAGATGAAGGTGTATTTTTAAACATGTGTAAGTTCCTATAATGCTATGACGTTACAATATAGTGCACAGCCGTAAATGAAAATAACATTTACAAACACTTTACGTGCGTATACGCACAGAACTTTATTATTTAAAGTCAGTTTTGCAAATAGATGATTAGACAGATAAGTTTATAGGGTGGATTGTTCGCTTAAGCTGACATAAATTAAGCTCTCAGGGCTTACTTGCAAACAAGTAACAAGTCCTTCTTTAATAAGCTCAAGCATAGCTATAAAACTAACCACTACACCACTTCGCCCTTCATTTGGGGTAAAAAGCGCATTAAATACCACTGCCGAGTT
The DNA here is from genome assembly GCF_011378745.1 of Pseudoalteromonas sp. Z1A6. Lineage (NCBI taxonomy): Bacteria > Pseudomonadati > Pseudomonadota > Gammaproteobacteria > Alteromonadales > Pseudoalteromonadaceae > Pseudoalteromonas > Pseudoalteromonas sp. Z1A6. The sequence continues at coordinate 2,394 of NZ_WTKW01000368.1, read as the reverse complement.
TGCTTGCGATAGTTGCTGTAATATTTGGCTCATTCTCTCACGGGTTGAGAGTACTTCAGCAGTAATTTGATGATGCTCAAACGTTTTTGCTCGCGCCATTACATCACTCAGCGCCAGCATTAAGTCTTTAAGTTCAATATCGGGGAGATTTTGACTTGTATCTTCACTTATTGGCATAGCAGCATGCGCTATAAAAATATCACGACCAACACGAGGAATATCGTCGAGGTTTTCGGCGGCTTGTTTAAACAGCTCATACTCTTGCAAACGTTTAATAAGCTCTGCGCGAGGATCTTCTTCCTCTTCAAGCTCTTCGTGTACAGGTAGTAGTAAGCGCGACTTTATTTGCGCAAGTAACGCAGCCATAACTAAATATTCGCCAGCAAGTTCGAGTTGAAACTCGGTCATCATTTCTACATAACTTACGTACTGCTCTGTAATACTAAAAATAGAAAGCTCGAGTACATCAAGCTTATGCTTTTTAATTAAATAGAGCAGTAAATCGAGCGGGCCTTCAAAGGTTTCTAATATTATTTCGAGCGCGTCAGGTGGAATGTATAAATCTTCTGGTTTGTCTACAACCGCTTTACCATGCAAAAAAGCCAGTGGCAGCTTTTGCTGCACTGGCTTTTCACTATTTTTTGTATTCGCAGTGCTTTCGCTCACTCGCTATTACTCAAACGGGCTTGTATCACCACAGCCAACACGCAAAATCTTGACTTCATCTTCCGACAAATCGATTACCGTGGTTGCTTGCTCGGCTAAGTGGCCACCGTGAATAATTAAATCAACGTGTTTATCTAATCGCTCTAATATTTCATCAGGATCTGATTCTGTAAACTGCTCACCTGGTAAAATTAAAGAACACGACATTAACGGCTCACCAAGTTCGGCAAGTAACGCACAGGCTATTGGGTGCTCAATTACACGCATGCCAATAGTTTTTTTCTTGTCGTTTAATAAACGTTTAGGGACTTCTTTTGTGCCTTTAAAAATAAAGGTATATGGCCCTGGCGTATTATTTTTAATGAGTCTAAATAGCTGGTTATCTACGCGTGCATAAGTAGATAACTCCGATAAATCACGGCAAACTAGCGTAAAATTATCGTTTTTTTCAATACCACGAATACGCTCTATGCGCTCTTTGGCTTGCTTATTACCAATGTTACAACCGATGGCGTAGCCCGAATCTGTTGGGTAAACAACAACGCCGCCTTGTTTAATAATATCAACGGCTTGACTAATTAGTCTCGGTTGCGGGTTATCAGGATGAATATGAAATAATTGACTCATGTTAATGCCCCTTCTTCTCCTTCCCAAGCTTGCCAAACACCTTGGCAATCTTTTGGTAGGTATAAATTTTTGCCAAGCTCTAAATAGCTTGTCGGAAAATGAAAATCAGACCCTTGCGAGCAAAGTAGTTCGTACTCACGGCTGAGTTCACCTAAAAATTGACGTTCGCTTGGCGCCTGTTGAGGTTGTGCAACTTCCATTGCGTCACCTCCTACACTTTTAAATTCTACTAATAATTTGCGTAGCCACTTGTTTGACATTTGATAGCTACTTGGATGCGCTAGTACAGCAACACCACCAGCGGCATGTATGGCCTCAATAGCGGTTTGCATGGTGCACCAGCAACTTGGTACGTAGCCTGTTTTGCCACGCCCTAAGTACTTTTTAAAAACACCCGGGAAATTTTTAGCAACACCGCGCTCAATAAGGGCGCGTGCAAAATGTGCACGCGTTATTTGCGCGTCTTTTGCCAGCTCTTTAGCTTGCTCGTAAATGCCATCAAAGCCATTTTTTGCAAGGCGAACACCAATCTCTAGTGCACGCTCTTCTCGCTTTTGCTGCTGAGCTGATAATAAAGAGGTAAGGTCAATATTATTAATATCAATATTTAAACCTACAATATGAATTTCGAAGCTTTCCCATTTGGTAGACACTTCGGTACCCGTTATTAATGAAAGCGGTAAGTTTTCGGTTTTAATAAATTGCTGCGCAGGCTTAATAGCCGCCACAGTGTCATGATCGGTAATAGCAAACACATCAATATTTTTATCAACAGCGCGATGCAATAATTCTTCAACCGTTAAACGCCCGTCTGAATGTGTGGTATGGCTATGTAAATCATATTTTATCAAAAGAAAACTGCTTAAAATTAAGGGTTACTGGTGTTTATGTAAGTATAACAACTTTTTTGACTAAATTGTTTTAAATAAACACTTGACACAAAAGCATAATATACGTTTTACTGTAGCCACTTTCAGACACATTAAGAATTAACAATAATGATCAATTCAAACTTAAACACTATTTGGTGGTGGCACTCGTAATTATCGGGTGATGAATTGTCGTGTCTAACAAAAATTCAAAACCCGCAACTATGCGGGT
>NZ_WTKW01000367.1:0-3925 GCF_011378745.1 Pseudoalteromonas sp. Z1A6 | reverse complement strand
GAACCGGCTTATATATGGGGTTTATTTAACGATAAGTAAATTTCGCTATAACTAGGCAAAAATTTTTACATCTAGTTGATATTACGTTTCTTTAGACTGGAAATTGTTGGATTTACTTAGCGGTTCTTCAGAAGTTTAAAAACATAATGGATACCAACAAAAGATTATCTTTCATTACTTAAGCTGAAAATGTGGTGATTGGATATATTCTTGGGTAGTACAGGCCTCAACCTTGATCATATCTGATACGCCAATTACTTTTTTTGATAAAGAGGTTACGTACTTCAAAGCTACGTTAACAACGTCTTCGTATCCTTTAAAAGCCTATTCTAAATTTATTATATTCTAATCTGATGAATAGGGTGGTGCTTTAATATCTTTGAGTTTTAAAGCTATCAGCAGCATCACATTACATCACGCATAACAGCAGCTCTTTCATTTTTTCGTTTCAGTATTAAGCTTGCGTCACTCGCATAGCGTCTTTATCTATATAAGGAGTTATTAACACTCCTACCTCGCCGACTTTCTGAAATACAGACTAAGCATTTATACATATTTAATAGTAATTACTACAAAAAGTGACTCAGCTATTTTAGTTAGCCTGCCATCGGTGTGCGATTTTTGAAATCAATGAACATATAGCTTTATGGATTTTTTCTTTTTTAGAAAGGCCAAGTAGTACTTTTTCAGATAGTTGAATAGCTATAGTTGTCTCAATCATTTTTGTTAATTTTATGTAGGTAATTTATTTTTTGCATGCTTTTACACCTACATAACTCGCCACAATAAGGAAGTAAGTAACTTGTTTGAGGCGAGACTTAGATATGATTTCTTCAGTAAATAGCACTTATTCTAAATCAAGTTTTTGCAATAATGCAATAATGCAAAAAGAGCATTGTGTTTGTTTTTTGTTACTTTAAAGCTTTGTAAATAAAGAGTTTTATTTGGTTAGCCAAGTGTTGACCTTTTGCATAAGTTAGGACTACTATTCGAATCAAAATAGGTACTGTGATTAATTACAGACCGTTTTTGAAGGCAAAACAATTAAAATAGTATTCTAGGGAGAATCCAATGTTAAATAATCAAGTTTCAAAAGCTGTTCGCTTAGCGATTGCTTTTGGTGCAGCATCTACAGCTGTTTTTTCTATGAACACAATCGCTGCAAACGAAGGTGTTGAAAAAGTAGAGCGTATTCAAGTAACGGGTTCACGCATAAAGCGCACTGATATTGAAACAACCGTGCCAATCACATCAATTGGCCGAAGTGATATTATTCAAATGGGCGCATTGAATGTAGCTGATGTTTTGAATCAATCCCCGGTCACTATTGCTGGTTCAAACCAATCAAATAGTGCATTTGGTACTACAGGCGTTGGTCTTAACACTACATCTTTACGTAACTTAGGTTCTTCAAGAACATTAGTATTAGTGAATGGTCGTCGCTTTGTATCAGGCGTTTCTCCATCAAGTGGTTATGCGGTTGACTTAAATGCAATACCAGCATCAATGATTGAACGTATTGATATTCTTAAAAGTGCTTCTTCAGCGATTTATGGTTCAGATGCTGTTGCTGGTGTTGTGAACATTATTACGCGAAGCGATTTTGAAGGTGTTGAAGTTAACGCTCAAACAGGTGTTTCAGATGAGTCTGATCGCGAAAAATATTCTTTAAACCTTACTGCTGGTAATAGTTGGGATTCAGGTAGTGTAACAATTGCTGCTGGATATGATGATGATAAAGGTCTGAAGTCATCCGATCGAGACTTCTCAAGATATGATGAAGCTATATTTTTGAATGATGAGGGTGGTGAATATGTTGGTATTCAGAATTCTTCATATCCGCCTCAAGGCCGTGTTGGCGCATACAATGCAGATGGGACACCTTATGTAGGTGATGAGAATTCATTCAATCGTGCTTCTTACCGACAGTTAGTTACTCCGCTTGAGCGTAAATACGCAGCAGTTAATTTTAAACAAGATATTTCAGATAGTGTTCACTCTTTCACGGAAGTAAACTGGAATTCATCTAAAACATACAACTCGACTATTGAACCAACTCCTTTTACTACGGATGATGTATATCTACCTTCACGTGGTGGCGTTGGTGGGATTAAACTGGGAAGCCCTTTAGTTCCAGACCTTTTACGCCAAAATTTAATGTCTGATAATCCTGATTTAACAATGGATAATAATATTCCAACGTTAGTTCGCCGTATGGTTGAGTTTGGTGCTCGTTCAACAGATTTAGAGCGTGATACTATCCGTATTGCGACAGGTATAGATTGGGAAATTAATGACAACTGGCTTTTAAACTCTTATATTTCATGGGGTAAAACTGACCAGCGCCAAGAAAATGGTGGTCAAATAAATGTTGAACGTGCTGCAAATGCATTAGATGTATACACTAACGCAGAAGGTAACGTCCAATGTTCTAATGATTTAGCAGTACTTCAAGGATGTGTGCCTTTAGATTTGTTCGGTGCAGGAACTTTGTCTGATGAAGCTGTTGCATATGTAAGATCACCTGCAAAATCTCAAGGTCAAGTTGAGCAATTTATATTTTCAACAACCCTTTCAGGTGAATTACCAATTGAGCTAGAAGGTGGTATGGTTGGTCTAGCAGTTGGTGCAGAACATCGTCTTGAAAAAGGTTCATACTCTCCAGGTGATTTAGCGCAAACTGGTGCTTCAAGTACAAATAAATCTGAGCCTACGAATGGTAGCTTCTACACTAACGATGTTTTTGTTGAAACTGTATTACCAGTTCTCGAAAATGTTGAACTAGATTTAGCCGCTCGCTATTCAGATCATGAAATTGTTGGTGGACAAACAACATGGAATGCAGGTGTACAATACTCTCCTACAGATACAGTAAAATTAAGAGCATCAGCAGCGCGAGCTATTAGAACTCCAAATATTGCTGATTTATTCGGTGGTAGAGGTGAAACATTTTCAGGTGTTGCAGATCCATGTGATGCAATTACTGCATCATCTACCGGAAATGTAGCGGCTAACTGTCTTTCTATCGCTGAAGTGGCTAATCGAGTTGCTACTGAAGGCGCATTCAATTTAACAACTATTGAACGTCAAAGCACTGGCGGTTATGTTGGTGGTAATGAAGATGTAAAAGAAGAAACATCTGATTCATTTAGTGTTGGCGCTATTTGGCAAGTGACTGATGAATTTTCATTAACGCTTGACTACTACGATATTGCTGTAGATAACGCTATTGCTACCACTGCTAGAACAACGGTATTAAACCGATGCTACGGTGTTAATCCATCAGACTTTGATGCGACATGTGGTGGGGCAATACGTGATACAAGAGGTGCTTTGACAGAAGTTAGCTCTGGTACTAGCAATGAAAATGATTTAAGCACAAAAGGCTTGGATATTGAATTAAGCTATAAACAAGAATTTGCTTACGGGCAATTATCAGCTGACTTGATTTGGAATCATTTGTATGAGTATGCTGAAACATCAATTGAATCTGGTGAAGAGATAGATTACAGAGGTGAAGTATTAACTCCTACTAATCGTGCAAATTTAAATTTAGGCTATGCAGTTGATGACTTTGCAGTATCATGGCGCATGAAGTACTGGGCAAGTTCAAATGATAGTAATATTGAAGGAAACCAAAATTTCTCAACTGGTGCTCCTTTAGAAAAGTTTAATCGCTTCCCGACTGTTATTTATCATGATCTATCAGGTACTTATAACATCACTGATGGAACAGACGTTACTTTGTCAGTTCGAAATGTTTTTGATAAGCAACCTCCTGTAGCAAACCAAAGTTCTGTAAGTGGAGCATCAGGTATAAACACTGTTGGTGAAGCTTATGATGTTACTGGTCGTTATTTCCAGTTAAGCTTTACTACTAAGTTCTAATTATTATTTATATAAAATGATAAAAGCCGCGATTTTA
>NZ_WTKW01000366.1:0-3955 GCF_011378745.1 Pseudoalteromonas sp. Z1A6 | reverse complement strand
CGAATCTAACGATTCGGGCTTTTTTACGTCTGCAGAAAAGTGAAATGCGCGCAATTAACACACACTCACATCAACACACATCACGTAGGGCGGGCGAGCGCTGCGACTCCCGACGCTAAAATCACATCGAGAATAGCTACAGTGTTCTTATTTCACGAGCTGGGTTACCCACTACTACAGTATTAGGCATTACATTTTTAGTAACCACAGCACCCGCACCCACAATACTATTTTCACCAATACTTACACCCGCTAAAATAATTGCACCTGCGCCAACCCATACGTTATTGCCTAACACGATAGATGCTGCAAAGTTTTCCTTATTAAGCCTTTCTGCTGGATTAGTAGCATGTGACACAGCTAAAAGCTGAACGTTCGGGCCAATTAAGCAGTCATCACCTATGGTGATTGAGTGATTGGCTAATGGCGAGTCGAGAAGTGTGCAATTAATATTCATAAAAGTACGGTCACCAATAACTATTTGATTGCCGTAATCGCAATGAAAACCTGATTCTATAATTACACCATCACCCGACTTTAAAAATAACTCCTTGATACGTTTTAAGTTCCCTTTGCTTGGGCTCTTATTGAATAAACGGCAAGTTTCACCAGCTTGCTTTCGCTGTGCTAAGTATTCTTTACTGATACTGTTAAATGACTGCATTGTATTTATCTTTATAACTTAATTGGTTATAGCTTACCGTATTTTTAGTTTTATTATTATTAGAATAAAACTGTGTTTTTTTTGCTCGTTCACTTGCCATTTAGGTTGTTTCGTTTAAAATCGCATAACTTTCGAAACGAAACTTAATTCACGAGCTTTATGACTAAACGAAACACACAACAGCGTCGTCACAATATACTGGTTCAGGTTAATGAACTAGGTGAAGTAGTTGTTGAAAAGCTAGCTGAACAGTTTCAAACATCTGAAGTAACCATTCGAAAAGATTTAACCTCGCTTGAAAAAAGTGGCTTATTACTTCGCCGCTACGGTGGTGCTATAGCACTACCTAAAGAAATTGTTAGCGATGAAGTAGATTCAAAGCGCAAGGTCGCAATAGCAAAAGCGGCGGCCTCACTTATAAACGATCATAATCGCATTATTATTGATAGCGGACGCACTACAGCAGCGATGATCCCTGAACTTGCCAATAAACGTGGGCTCGTTGTTATGACCAATGCGATTAAAGTCGCTAGTCGTTTATTAGCACTTGAGAACGAGCCAACACTTTTGATGACCGGTGGAACATGGGATCCGCATTCTGAGTCATTTCAGGGGCAAGTTGCCGAAAACGTATTATGCTCTTACGATTTTGATCAGCTATTTATTGGTGCGGATGGTATAGACGTAAAGCGCGGCACAACGACTTTTAATGAGTTAGTTGGTTTGAGCCAAGTAATGGCAAAAGCCGCTCGTGAAGTAATTGTAATGGTTGAATCAGATAAGATTGGCCGAAAAATACCAAATTTAGAATTACCGTGGAAAATAGTAACCACATTAATAACCGACAATGGCTTAGCAGACGAAAAACGCAAAGCAATTGAGGCGTGTGGTGTAAAACTAATTTGCGCAGAGATTATTGAATAGTAACTACAAAGTGAGTTACTAGAATTAAAAAATTAATGGAGACACTATGTGTGGAATAGTTGGGGCAGTTGCAGAACGTCCAGTAAACAAAATTTTAGTTGAAGGCCTTAAACGTCTTGAATACCGTGGTTATGACTCAGCAGGCGTAGCATTGCTTGATGGCAACACACTTAATACTGTTAAAGCAGTAGGTAAAGTAGTTAACGTAGAAGCAGCTCTAGAAAAAGCAGGCGTTAGCGGTCATACAGGTATTGCACATACGCGCTGGGCAACACATGGTAGCGTTACAGAAGCAAATGCTCACCCACATGTATCAAACAACCAGCTAGCACTTGTGCACAACGGTATTATTGAAAACCACGCTACGCTTCGTGCAGCATTAAAAGCTGATGGTTACGAATTTTTATCAGACACTGATACAGAAGTAATGGTGCATTTAATTCACCAACTTCGTAAGCAACACACAACGTTACTTGCATCAGTACAAGCAGCTGTTAAACAGTTTGAAGGCGCATTTGGTACCGTTGTATTTGATAAAGATAACGACAACGAAATTATTGTAGCGCGCTCAGGTAGCCCTCTTGTTATAGGTTTAGGCCTTGGCGAAAACTTTATTGCGTCTGATCAATTAGCATTATTACCTGTTACTCGCAGCTTCATCTTTTTAGAAGAAGGCGACGTAGCACGTATTACACGTGACACAGTAGAAATTTTTGATGCAGACGGTAACGCAGTTGAGCGTGAAGTGATTGAATCAAACATTACGCAAGATGCATCAGGTAAAGGCGATTACCGTCATTACATGTTAAAAGAAATTTACGAGCAGCCACTTGCTGTACGTAATACTCTTGAAGGGCGTTTAAACGACGACCGCGTAGCAATTGATGCCTTTGGCGACAGCGCTCAGCAAATATTTAAAGATGTAAAACACGTACAAATTATTGCCTGTGGCACGTCTTACCATTCAGGTATGGTTGCACGCTACTGGCTTGAGCAGTTTGCCGGTGTTAGTTGTAATGTAGAAATAGCCTCTGAATTTAGATACCGCCAATCGTTTGTACATGAAAACAGCCTACTTGTTACTATTTCTCAATCGGGTGAAACAGCCGATACACTAGCGGCATTACGCCTAGCTAAAGAGCAAGGTTACATGGCATCAATGACCATTTGTAACGTACCTGGCTCATCGCTTGTACGCGAATCTGACCTTGCCTTTATGACTAAAGCGGGCGCTGAAATTGGCGTGGCATCGACTAAAGCGTTTACTACACAATTAGTTGGTTTGTTAATGCTTACTGCGTCTATCGCGCAAGAAAAAGGCCTTGATCAAAGTGCGATTGTTAATGCTATAAAAGTACTTCCAGCTAAGTTAGAAGAAACATTATTACTCGCTGATGGTATTGCAGATCTTGCAGAAGAGTTTGCTGATAAGCACCATTCATTATTCTTAGGTCGTGGTTCGCAATACCCAATTGCAATGGAAGGCGCGCTTAAACTTAAAGAGATTTCGTACATTCATGCAGAAGCTTATGCCGCAGGCGAGCTTAAACATGGCCCACTAGCACTTATTGATGCCGACATGCCAATTATTGTTGTAGCACCAAACAATGAGTTATTAGAAAAGCTTAAATCAAACGTAGAAGAAGTACGCGCACGTGGCGGCATTATTTATGTATTCGCAGATAAAGATTCACACTTTGAGTCAGACGACACAATGCGTGTAATCAATGTAAACCACACTGACGATATTATTGCGCCAATTGTTTACACCTTGCCATTACAGTTACTGTCGTACTACGTAGCGGTAATTAAAGGCACTGACGTTGACCAACCACGTAACTTAGCTAAATCGGTTACGGTTGAGTAAAATCAATAGGTTGGTAATTACCTGTTAAAGATAAAAAGGCGCTCAATGCGCCTTTTTTTGTGAATAATTTTAGCCGTGTTTTATTACTGCAAAGTACTCAAATTAAATAACAGTGAAAATAACTTCGTTTGAATACAATGTTTCGTAATCAATGTCTTCATGGCAATATAGCTATAAACAAAATCAGGGAAGATAAATAATGGAACCATGGAATGACGATAAGTTAAATAGAGTTGAAGATGCAAAATATCTAACTTCTTACTTACTCAATCGATTTACAGTAAAGAAAGAGGAACCTTTTGTATTAAATATTGATGCTGAATGGGGATTTGGTAAAACCTATTTTCTTACAAATTGGCGAAGTGATTTAAAGTCACAAGGCTGCGAAGTTGTTTATTTTAATGCTTGGGAGAAGGATTTTACAGATAACCCTTTGCTTGGTTTCATTTCTGCGATCGATAAAGAGTTAAAACCTTTTTTTAGTAAAAAGGCCAACGCAA
>NZ_WTKW01000365.1:0-3957 GCF_011378745.1 Pseudoalteromonas sp. Z1A6 | reverse complement strand
TTTATGTAAACTTTTTTGAACAATAAAATAACAGTTATAAGCATGTAACTTATTAAATTAAAATAACTTAATAAAATAAAAAAACACCAATACAGAGCTAAATACCATGTAACTACTGATTGTAATTTAGCCACCAAGACCGCCACAAGCTTGTGTAATAAAGTCGTAACGCATATTATTGATAGATTGCATGGAGGATAAGTCGTTTGGTCATGAAAACCAGTAAGTTAAGTATTAGATTATTATGGTATATAACACCCCTTGTTATTCTACCGCTGCTATTTTTAGGTGGCTTTACGCTCACCAATGTAACTAATTCAACACAAAAACAAGCTGATTTAATAATGAGCCGTTTTGTTGAGCAACAACAGCAAAAAATATTTAATTATATCGACTCTTTTCACTCTACAGCAAAACTACTTTCAACCTCGCCAGTACTTAGTGATTTTTTAGCAAACGACATTCGTGCCAACGGTAATTACACCCGAAAACTTGGCGCGCTTATGGATGTATTTGCCAGTTACAGTGAGGCTTATCCCGATATAATTAGCATTAATTTAGTTTCAGCCAGTGGGAAAAGCGATGCCTACTACTCTAACAACCTAACAACAGCGCCTAAAAGCTACCCGTTTTTTAATCAAGTATTGCAAAGTAATTTAAGTAAACAGCAATTTATGATTCAAAAGGATGATGGCACCACTAGTTTATATTTTATTCAACGAATTTATAGTGTTGATTACTATTTAAAACGACCACAGCAGCTTGGTTTTATTGTAATACATATAGAACCTTCAATACTAAACTCTAGTATTTTAGAAGCGCCATATAACAACACGCTTAATTTAATGTTGACTAAAGACGGGAAAATTTTATTTAGCTCCGATTATAATATGCGTGGCCAATACATAAGCGAGTACGAACTTAATCAAGTGCACGACCTCGCTGATATCGGCATGCTTTCAACTATTGAACTCTCAAGCATAGACAAAATAGAGCGAATGATTTTTGCAGTGCAAATGCCCGGCGGATATTATTACGTATCGACCATTCCCAAAGGGGTGCTTTATCAATCAGGTAAAGCCATAAGTTTAATAACAGGCTTAATTGTTATTATTTCGGTGATCACCCTGCCAATATTAATTTTTGTAGTGGTCCGCAATTTATTACTTAACCCAATTGAGTTACTCGGGGCTGCGAGTCATCGTGTTGGTGATGGCGATTTGTCGGTGCACTTACCAGCTCATACAAATGATGAAGTAGGTGTTTTATTTAACGACTTTAACCACATGGTTAATCAAATAAGGCACTACCAACAACAGCTTGAAGAATACAAACACCACCTTGAAGATAAAGTGGAAAGTCGTACCCAAGCACTTGAAGCTATGAACAGCCAACTTGAGTTAGCTATTGGCCAAGCTGAGCAAGCTAATCAACTTAAGAGTCGTTTTTTAGCTAACATGAGTCACGAAATACGCACGCCGCTCACGGCCATTATGGGCTTTACAGAGCAGTTACTACACAACGATAAAGTAGCGAATGACAAACAACACCTAAGCACTATTTTACGTAATTCAAAACACTTACTAGAGTTAATAAATAACATACTCGATTTATCTAAAATTGAAGCTGAAAAGCTGGCTGTTGATTTGTCAGCGTTAAATGTAGTGCAGCTTGTGCACGACATTGAATCAATTATTCAACCACTGGCACAAGAAAAACAATTAACCCTTAATATCGACTATCAACTGCCGCTACCTCGCACCATTTATAGTGATGTGACCCGCTTAAAACAAATACTTATAAACATTGCTAATAACGCTGTTAAATTTACCGAAAATGGCAGCGTGTCTATTTGTGTGCATTATTTACAAGCAAGTCAAAAGCTAGAGTTTGTAATTAAAGATACTGGTATTGGTATGTCTGAGCATCAAATAGAACGTGTATTTAAGCCGTTTGAACAAGCCGATGCCACAACTACACGTCGTTTTGGTGGTACAGGTCTTGGGTTGTGTATTTCTAAAAACTTAGCACTGTTACTTGGTGGCGATGTAAACCTTGAAAGTGAAGTGGGTGTAGGTAGCCGAGTTACAATTAGGGTGGCATGTCAGCTATCTGATGATCAACCCATGCTTGAATTTTTAACGCAAGACAGCCAGTTAATACCAGAGAAAGACCCTCTCTTATCGTTTGCAACCAATAGCTTCGACGCCAATATATTAGTGGCTGAGGATAACCCAGATAACCAACTATTAATTAAATTATTACTGCAAACCTGGGGTCTTGAACCCGATATTGCCAGTAATGGCGCACAAGCTGTAGAAATGGCGCTCGTAAACGACTACCAACTTATTATTATGGATATGCAAATGCCTGTAATGGGCGGATTAGAAGCGACTAAAATGCTTCGTCATGCAGCGTATGATGGCCCTATCATTGCCCTTACTGCCAATGTAATGAACCATGATATAGGCACTTATCTAGAAGCTGGTTGCGACAAAGCACTGGCTAAACCCATTGATAAAGATGCTCTTGAAAATGTACTCGTAAGCTACCTGCATCTTGAAAAAGATAATCAAAATAAATGGGATAGCCTATTAAAGAGCGAAAAGTTTCAGCAAATTGCCGATAATTACTTAGCTAACTTACCTACATATTTAGAAGAAGTTAAAGCTTTGCAGCATTGTGATGATTGGGAAGCATTAAGAGGTATAGCGCACAGTGTTAAAGGCAGTTCTGGATGCTTTAACTTTGATGAAATTTACCATAGCGCTGCGGCACTTGAAGAGAACTTAAAAAGTAACAATAAAGTACCAAGAGACGAGCTGGTAAATGATTTAATAGCAGCCATTGAGCAAGCAATTAGCGACAAAGTAACCTAAAAAGTAAACTTACAAAACGGTACAAATGCAGTACTTTAGCGGCTCTATATTTTAAATGCTAATTACCGACTTTAATTATGAAAAGTTTAAACCTAGCGCCATACCCATTAAAATAGCGTCTTCAAAGCCATTTTTAGCAGGGTTATCGCTTGGGTAGTAGTTTTTACGCACTGACATCTCAGCAAAGCCTGCGCGCTCGTACAGCGCAATAGCACGCGTATTTGATTCGCGTACTTCTAAAAAGAGGTTTTCAGCATTTTGCTGCTCACCATATTCAATAAACTGCGCTAACAACTGCCTTGCAATACCCTTACCCTGGTGACTTGGTGTTACACAAATATCCATAAGTGTAAAATCAGGCCCTGCTTTTTCACCAATATAAAAACCAATCATGCTCGCCTCATCAAATGCGGCAACATTAAAATAGCGCCCGCCTATACATGAACCCATTGTATTTAAAGTCCACGGATGGCTATGACACGCTGTTTCGATGGCCATTAATTGAGGTATTGCAGTTTCATCTACTGATTTAAAGTTTATCAAGGTGTTCACTCATTAAAGCCCATAAAGCACGCTTCTCAGAGGCGTTGAGCTGTGGGGTTGGCAATGTAAGCTTATTGTCGTTTAATTGAATCTCACTGCCCTGTACAACGCTATTTATAATAATAGGTTCTGCACTGAGTTTAATGTCTGCAAGTAGTTGCTCATTTAGCGTTAAAGAACTAGCTATCGCGCTTTGCGATAAAGTATTAGCTTGATCATTTGCTTGAGGACAATAATGTTGATTGAGTTCAAGATTTTCTATATCAAAAATAGCTGCGTAACGTGGATGCATAACAACTCAGTAGATTAGACATTTGAACAATATAAGAAGTAATAAAAACGATGTAAAGAAGAAATGGCAGGGGCGGAGAGATTCGAACTCCCAACCATCGGTTTTGGAGACCGCTGTTCTACCAATTGGAACTACGCCCCTGCAATGACGACGAATTATAGAGAAGTTTCGCCAAAGGTAAAGAGAAAAATCACTCTTTTAGTTTAACTGCTTTTTAAATAAACAAAACGGCGAATTAGCATG
>NZ_WTKW01000364.1:0-3969 GCF_011378745.1 Pseudoalteromonas sp. Z1A6 | reverse complement strand
AATTGGATATTTAAATCTTGAATAAAAGCCTAAAATTTAAACTTTATTTAACTGCCTTAATCATCTGTATTATCGGTTTTAATTTTTCAGAGCCAAGTATGCAATTTTACTCAAACCCGTTTTATATCGGTAGTTTCGTTTTTACTATTGCGCTTATAATCTCTGTAATTAATTACGCCTGCCCTGCCTGCAAGAAAAACCAAGTAATGCGCTCTATTTCTAGTTATAAGCTTCCCACTAACGATTGTTATAATTGCGGGAAAGAAATTGATGAGAAAAGTAATTAAGTAGACGGAGTTATTACTGGAGAGTCTAGTACGTGGGGTTATTCACAAAGTCACTTGGTATATATTAAGTTGTTGTAGTGTATTATCAACCGATACAAAGTTTGGAATTGTACTAACTAAACTCGCACCTAATTTTAAAGCAATTTTAATACTAGCTTCATTTTGTTCTAAGCATCTAAACTCAATGACTTTAGCGCCTGTGTTTTTAAGTATGCTTGGCAATCTTGCGATTACTTGACTGATAATACCGTTGCCTTGTGCATCACTACTTAACCAGTAACCAAGTTCCGCTATATTCAAATCAGGACAAATAGACTTAACTGCAAAAACACCACTCAGATTATCTTTATAATAAATTTTAAACCACCGCGAGCCATTTAGCCCGCTGTTTACTCTGTCGAGTATGTACTTTTTAGCTGATTCAATATTGTTTACCCCTTCTACCCAAGGCAAAAATGCACCTAAACTTGCCCGACTTAAATTAACAGTCTTCAAAATATCCGCAGCATCGCTTTCCACTAAAGGAGCTAATTTAATGTGTTCTGCAATTTGAATATGCAAGTGCTCTTCCTTGTGAGTATTGATTTTATAGTTGTAAGTTTAAAGCTAAAGATCACTATTAAGTAGCCCCAAACTTATTTAAGGACTGAATAGCCTTTGAGCTAGTAAAAAGATACAGAAAAGTACTACTCTAGGGCAACGTTTTTTTACGTTATTTACTCAAACTTTGATTAAGTAAGAGCATGAACGAGGGATAACTAGGCGATCCATAATTTTGATGTATGGAGTCAAGATTTGACCCTAGGGCAGTCTTGTTACAGCGCAGTGTGTAAACACAGCCAGAAACTGGACTGACATTGGTACTAAACGATGACTGAGGCGAAAGCCAAGGGCCTTAATTAAACTGCCTAAATTCATATGGCGTTCTTTATTCAAACCAAGGTGCATATTCACACCAATCGACGTCATTACTGGGGGCGTAGTCATATTTAAATTGAGTTTGAATAATAAGAACACTTGGTTTTTGAATAAAAAGTTCAAGAAAACACTGCTGCCTGCTTGACCTGAACTTTCTAATGGGTGAGCCCTTTTGCTTTTTAGTTACGAACTTTAAAACTCAAATAATATACCCAATTGAGTTGTTTCATTTCGGCCAAACTCAACTTCAGTACTCGCATACGAAAGTGAAAGTAAAACCAGATCACCCAACGGTACTTCAAATCTTACTTTATAAGTAAAGTCAGTTCCTGTGAATTCTTCCTTTGCCTCAGGGCCTGGGTTTAAAAAAAAGCCTTCTCTCGTGTCTAATTCCCAGCGCGATAACCCCACCATTGGCACAACCCTAAAGTGCGTTGCTAAATCAAATGAATATCCTATCATTGCCTTAAATTCATACGTTTCATAGCTATCTAGAGTACCAAATAATCCATCACTTGATGTATAGGCTAAGTTAGCTTCTGTGACTACATTATTTCCAAATTTATAACCGAGTACATAACCAAGTGAGAATCCGCCAGTATCAAAATCTTCGCTTAAAATTGCAAAATCTTTATCTACTTTTATTTTTCCCGTACCAAGCTCAACGCCCATTCTTATTTGAGCCTCATTGGCATGTGTAGTAAAACTACTCATTAACAATGTGAATGCACTAAGTGAGATTGTTTTTTTCATTTTATTATCCAATATTGAGTTGACCTTAAAAAGGCACTTTGTTGCTTCAAGGGTGTGTTCAATATATGATATTAAGTGTGCCTAAATTAATCCACGGACATAACCGGACATTTTAAGTATTACGTTAGGAAACCTTTCGTCAAAATTGAAATCCCTCCTAAGCCGTAAATATTTAATACCGAATTACAAGAGTGAAAATTGAACAACTCAAAAACTGCCCTTCTAAATCGAGGGCAATTACAGCAATATATAATAGAGCAATCGATAAAACATTTATGGCTTGCCAATCAAATAAGTGTAAGCGAAAAAACCCTTACTCGATGGCTTAATGGCTCAGTTACAAGAATACGTCTGAGTAATTTAAATAAGCTTGCGAGTGCTTTAAATTGTGAAAAAGGAAGCTTGATTGCCCGTTCAGAAGTGGATATTTACCCGAGTGAAGAGAACCGAGATATTTTAGTAAATGAATTGCATAACGATGGGCTTTTGTATGAACTAATGATGAGCAGTAAGATTAAGCTCGCTATTTCTTTAATTAAATCAACATTTCACTCCGCATTACCAAGCGCTATTGTGGCCAACTTCTATATTAAACTTGGTTATGCCGCGCTTATTCATCGTCAATATGAAAAAGCACTACAATATTTTGATAAAGGCCTTAATAAAGCAATTAAAGTGAATGATCTTCCGTTAGTGTTTTCTGCTAATTTAGGCACTGCAATTACTTTACTATTTTCTTGTGAGTTTAAAAGATCACACCATTACTTAGTAATATGTAATGCCACATTACAACACGCGAACCAAGAGAAGGCTCACTATTACAGCACAAATGCACTTTTCTATTTATATTCTGGTGATATAAACGCTGCAATCCAATCAGCTAATTTATGCTTAAACGAATGTGATATAACAACCGATTCAATAGAAAAGAATCTATTTAAGAGTACCGCTTTACAGCTGCTCGGCGCGTGTTATTTGTTACAAGGCGATATTGAATTAGCGTATATATTTTGCGCTGAATCACTAAACGTAGCCAATCTATCTGGGTATAATCGCTGTGTTGCGGTATCAAAAGGATACTTAGCCGCTATTCATTGCACAAATGCAAACTATGTACTTGCAGAGCAACTTATAGCGCAGAGCATTGCCTTAGTTAGTGACGAAGATATTGCACTACCGAGCTTGTTGTGTATCTCATTATTTATTTACCGAAAAACTGGGAACAGTTCAAAGTTCGCGGTTTCTTTAAACGCACTAAACAAAATTTGTAACACGGCTACAGTCCCTAACACCTTTGCTGTATATCAGCTTTATTTAATAAATATAGAGCAAAGTGAGATGCTCGAGGCATCTGAAAAATTAACACATATTGAAAACACACTAACCCAGCTCTCACTTCCGCTTTGGCAGCCATGGTTAACTAAGCTAAGCTAAGCTAGTATTCCCTCTTTATCGAGAGTTAGTTAAAATTATTTTATCAAATCGTAAAAAATCCAAAGGGGTCACCCATTAGAAAGTTCCGGTCAAACAAAACCAAAGGGGGTCAAGCCCTGACGAACCCCCACAATTTGATGATATAAATCAATAAGTTAGTTTAAAAAACGGTTGAAGTGCACAGCCGATTTTGATCTTATATGTTTTTTCCGACCAAAGAAATTACAAAGTAAATCGACTATGCACTTATAACCATAAGGGTCTAACCATAAGGGTCAAATCTTGACTTCATACATCATAATTAATTAGCTGTTTATATTCGCCGAAACTCAAATACGTTACTGGGTCTAACCATAAGGGTCAAATCTTGACTTCATACATCATAATTAATTAGCTGTTTATATTCGCCGAAACTCAAATACGTTACTGTATCGGATGGCGCTTCGCTTATCCGACCTACGTTTTCAAATATATAATACGGGTTATTGGGGGCGTGGGTATTGCAGGTTTGTTGGGTTTCGCTACGCTCGACCCAACCTTGTATCTCTTCTTGATGAGTGTTTAGCTAGCACTTGTC
>NZ_WTKW01000363.1:0-3993 GCF_011378745.1 Pseudoalteromonas sp. Z1A6 | reverse complement strand
TGGCGTTTGTCTACCTTTAAATAAATATTTCATAATTAATTTATCATTTAACTGATAATAAATTAATGATATTTCAATATTAGGCAAATCACCACCTATTTGATCTTTATGCTGTCAGCTTTTGTCAAACATTGTCACATTTTTGCCATTATGATCCTTTTAAACTTTCATTTAGATCCTTTAGTTATAAGGGCTAGCTAAAAATGGCTTGTCACTGGGGTTGTCAATTGAACGCATTTTTTGCACGAAAGCGGAAGGCGAGGAGGAGTGAATTTTGGAGCCTTTGGGTTCTCAGCTAATAGTTAAATGGTTGTTTGGCATACATGCAACCACTGTATATAATAACAGTGTATTTTATTAACGATTGGTGAATATAATGGCGCGGGTTACTTGTCCAAATTGCGAAGCTAAAGCAACAATTACGTCACGCGAAAAGCAAAGCGCGCATGTGGTTAATTTATATTGCTCGTGCACCAATACAAAAGAGTGCGGGGCTACGTTCCGCATTACCCAATCGTTTGATCACTTCTTAAATCCGCCTGTAAAAAGCACCCAAGAACTTGCTGCGGCGCTTATTAAAAAACTACCTAAGGAACAGCAGCTAAGTCTGCTAGGTATTTAATAACCGAGTAATTTCTTTCTCAACATCATTTTACTTAATCGAACTCCAACGTAGGCACAAGCTAAAAATAAAGCATGAGCCATTATAAAAGGGACTGCCCTAAATATATCTTCAATAGGCCTATTATTTTCTGATTGTGCAGCTTCAAGAAAGTTTTTAATGCTGAACCCATAAAAGCCAAAGAGGATTAACACAATTACTACTAACGCAATAAGCATTGCTACATCGTCATCAGTTTTATCAAAAAGATAGAGCTTGCCAAAATAAATTACTACAAAGATTGCAGCCCCTATAAAAAAACCTGAAAACGCACCACTAAGAATTAATGAAATCCATTCACCTACCATAATACCTCCTAGAAAATAACCGACAAACATAGCGGCTTTATTTATGTAACTTAATTCAGCTGACTAGTTTGTGCAAGTTTAACATTTTCATTTTTAAATAATTTAGAGTTATTGGAGTTATAAATAGTTGACTCTGTTTATTACTGGGGTTATAGTAACCCCACGTTGAGAAATAAAGCGAGGTACAGTGAATAGCAAGGATTTAATCAAACAGCTTGAAGAGGCGGGTTGGCAAGAAGTTAGAGTGAAAGGCAGTCATCATCACTTTAGGCATCCAAACCATACCAATCTCATTACCGTTCCCCACCCTAAGAAAGATTTAGGCAAAGGATTGGTAGCAAAAATACTGAAAGATGCGGGGCTTTAAGCCCCTATTTCCTTAACTCTATCACTGTTGTAAACACTCATTAGGAGAATAGCGATGTTATATCCAATCGCAATTGAAAAAGGCACAGAAACTGAAGCATTTGGCGTGGTGTTTCCTGATGTGCAAGGCTGTTATAGTGCCGGTGACTCATTCGAGCAAGCACTATTAAACGCTAAAGACGCACTAGAAACTCATTTAGAGTTATTAGCCGAAGACGGTATTTTACCGCCGCAATCAAGTAATATTAACGCTCACGTAAATAACCCTGAGTTTTCAGGCTGGGTATGGGCATTGGTTGATATTGATCTTGAACCCTACTTAGGCAAAGCAGGTAAAATTAACGTAACTTTGCCTAACTTATTAACTAAGCAAATTGATGATTTAGTTAAAGCACATCCGCAATACAAAAGCCGTTCAAACTTTTTACAGTTAGCGGCACAGCATGAAATACAAGGTATTTCAGCACGCTAAACTAAGGGCGCATTTAGCGCCCTTTTTACTGCCTGCCTATTAATAATTCACAAAACGTTGAATACTGCTTAGTTTGTTGCCTTGGGTTTCGACTATGTGAAGCAGTGATCGTAGTTCTTGCTCTAGGCCTGTTACGTCTTTAACTGTTATTGGTGTGTTGCTGCGTTGGCACTGGCGCAATATGGTGAATAACTGGTTCATACGTAAGCGCCAGCCGCAATCAAACATGTCTCTAAACGGTATAAACATGCTTAAGCGCATTTCGGGAAAGTCCAATATTGGTAATTCGCTTAGGGTTGGCAAGGTGGCAAGCTCGGGTTCGTTGCGTTTGCTGTGGAGAAATACGCGGTTTACTTCTAATTGAAATTTTGGGCTGATCCAGCCTGCGTAAGAAATGGCTAATAGTTCGTGGGCGAATGTTCCGCCTCCACCGTTACCGCCTCTTTGCTTGTTGATTACATTTTGACCTAAGCAAGAATCCTTGCTTAGCTCGTTAACAAGCTCATTTGCTGATTTAGTTGTAAGCCATATTGACGGGCGCTTGCTGTTTTCTTTCCCACTGGCTTTATGCAGTGCGTTTAGGTTTACACGGTTGTAGTGATCAACTGGGATTAGGGTATTTGAAATAATAAGTTGGTTGTTCATAATAAGAACCTTTGTTTTGTATATGCATTTAAGCCACTCAAAAGTTCGAATTTTTGGGTGGCAAGCTAAAGCGAGGTTCGAACTACCGCAAACAAAGAAACGGCCCACCGAAGTGGCCTCACTCCAGCTCACCATAATATGGGTGTGCTAAAGCGTGCGCATTAAAAAACCAGCTAAAAAGCTGGTGACAATGCACCTTTGTTAATTGCGGGGTTCGAATCCCGGCACTGGATGAGCCAGTGCCTTTTTACTATAGCCCCGCACAAGGCGAATTGTCAATTAGGTTAGTTTTACCTCCTTCAATCGTTTTCTATTTTTTGTTTTTATCTGTACCTACGGATTAGTTAATTCGTAGGTACACTTCAACGTAACTGTACCCGTCAATTAAGTAACTTACGGGTACATTTAAGCCATCATATCCAGTGCCCACCAATCGTTACTGCTGATTGCTGATGCACTGCCTTGTTTAACTAAAGTAACTAAGTCCCAATCACCAATTGTCACTAGGCCGTTTTCGTTTGTAGTTGAATTAAGCGCTTGGCGCCCTTCTAGCTCTGCATATTGATAAGCAAGGTCTACAAGTTCGCGGGCTTGTTGCCAGTGTTCCTCTGTTACATGCCAGCTACCCGATTTTTGGGCAAATGTTTTTGCTCGGTATTCAATATCGAGTTGCTTGTTTTGTTTTAATTGGGCGTTTTCGTCTAATACATGTAACTGGCCATCTTTGACTTGGTAAATATGGCCGTTTCTCGCGATCCTTTTACCTGCAATTAGATCCTTTTTAACCTCTTCAATGTCCTTTTTGTCACACCCGATCATATCTAGTATTAACTCCGCGCTAGAGCCCACGGCTATAGGCGTACAGTTATTACCACTAGACCAAGATAGGTCGGCTGCGCCGACGTTGGTGTTATCCTTAGCTGCAATTTTCTCTGCTGTGCCTTTGAGCTGCCTGGTCCATTCGATTAAACGGGTTTTTAAGCTGGTATCTGTAATTACGTTATGTACGTTATAAAACAAGCGTGTAAGCGTTGCTTTGTAATCAGTATTAGTAATAACGCCTTTTATACGGCGTACTACTTCGGCGTAGTCGTTACCCATTGGGGTGGCTTCATACATTGATTTAAAGTTAGCCGCGCGCCCAATACACATACCACCCTGCAGTTTTACGTAGTCTTTCCAGTTGGCAGTATCTGCAGCGTAGCGAATAGGTTCTATTACCTCGTCTTTTACAGCGGTACGCATACGGCGAAGCTCTCGCCAAACCGTAACGCTTGGCGAACCCTGAAATTGAAACTGGCGAATATTCCACGTACTCGCCCAGGCTAAAACGGGGTTGGCTTGCTCTTGCAGGTTTTCGCCTGTGTCAGCGTCAATATGATCGCTAAGCATATAGCCATCAATGTTTTTACTAATGTATTTAGCAATATAGCTGGCTGCACTGCCCTTGCTTTTATCCAGCTTTACAGCGTCAAAGCGTGGGCTGAATGTGCGGTAAAATTTGGTAGGCGCTTTGTGGTTTTTAGCCTTAAATTTTTTAG
>NZ_WTKW01000362.1:0-3997 GCF_011378745.1 Pseudoalteromonas sp. Z1A6 | reverse complement strand
TTTGATTAATTAAATTGTGTTGCTCGGCAACGCTTATAAAACGGTTAGGTAAAATAACGTTGCCGTTTTTACTCGATACAATACGGGATAATACTTCAACGCTTTCGATTCTATTACTGTCAGCATTTATTTTTGGTTGATAAAAAGGGGTTATTTCATCATTTTCTAACGCTTCAATAAGCTCTTTCTCTGAAATGGATGGCTCTTTTAATAAAGTATGGCTATTTAATTGCGCTACTTTAATGAGTAATTTACTTACCTGAGATAGCTGCACTGGTTTAGTAATGTTGCCTATGAGATGAGCATTGTGTTGCTTGGCAAGATTGGCAGCCAAACTAATAACTTTATGGTCCATTTCAGAAACAATTATAATACCGCCTTGATAATGTAACTCTCCTAAGTGGCGGATTAGTTCCATGCCGTCCATTTCGGGCATATTGAGATCAGTAAAAATAGCATCAAAGTAGTTAACATCTTCTTTTACTTTTTCAAGAGCTTCTTTTGCATTCAGGCACGTAGTTATAGTGTTAGACATACCCAATTCGTTAAGTATAGCTTCCATAACGATCAAAATTGCTTTTGAATCGTCAACAACTAAAATATTAGGCACTATTTTGTCCACTGTTATCCCTTTCAATGTATCGCTTGGAGTTACTATAAAAGTAGTAGTGTTTTTTTATTTTGTCAGTATCAAATACTTTTATTTTGAAAATAGTTACCTAGCACCTTCACTCGTGTTTTTAAGCTGATTAGGTATACTAGCGCCATTATTTTAAACGGTCTTAATTATGATAAGAATAGATCTTACCTTAGCCGAGCAACCATTTTCGCTTATGGTGTCTGGGCAAAAAATTGTGCAAGTGTTTCATGGACAACAAGCCATTACCTTTGATAACCCTCGTGAAAACTATTATCAGTTTACTTACGACAACAAAGTAATTGGTATTGATACTGGAGCGGCGGAAGAGCAAAGTATTTCGCTTTTTGTGGATGAGCAATTTGCAACACAGCTTGCGCTACCAGCACCTACAAATGGCTCACCTAAAAAAGGCTTTTTAGGCCTGGCTGCATTAGGCTTTAAGCTTTTTAAAAGTGCTAAGGTCATTAAAGTAGTGCTTGCGGGGGCTTCTGTTGCAGGCTATGCGTGGTTATTTAGTATTGAATTTGCACTGATGCTAATTGGTTGCTTAGTCGTACACGAGTACGGCCATGTGCGAGCAATGAAATACTTTGGCATAAAAACCAAAGGTATTTACTTAATCCCATTTGTAGGTGGGCTCGCTGTAAGTGACGACAAAATAACAACTCGTTGGCAAGATGTCGTTATATCATTAATGGGACCCGCATTTGGTTTAATTACCTCGGTACTGGGTGTCGTTTTATATTACGCCACCGAGATGGAAATATTTGCAGGTGTGGCGGTGCTTAGTGCGTTATTAAATTTATTTAACTTGTTACCTATTTTACCGCTTGATGGCGGGCATGTATTAAAAAGTATTAGCTTTTCAATGCGTTCATGGATTGGTTTAAGTGTATGTTTACTCGGTGTACTGTTTGGTTTATGGCTGAGCTACACATTTGGCTTAATGTTACTGGTATTCTTTTTGTTTGTAGGTGCGCTGGAAATTGTATTTGAATGGCGAGGCCGTCACTATTCACATTTAATGCCACTAGATAAATATGGCCAAGGTTTTTCAGCGGTTATGTATGCAATTGTAGTAGCTGGGCATGTAGCTGTAATGATGCACTTTGCCGATTCGGAAAATCCAATATTGAGCCTGCCGATGACTATTTTATCGAGCTAGTATTTTTATTTTTTCTAACTAAATAAGTTAGTTTTTTGCATTAATATTTTATTTTTCGACTTTTATGTTGATTTATTGTTAATTGAATTCTAGTGTAATATAAATTAGAACAATCTTAGCGGATCAACTGGATGTTATTTAGAAAGGAAGCTGTCGCTCAGCAAAGTGAGCGTTTAACTGGTGTGATTACGCTAGCACAACCACTATCAATAAAACTTATCGTATTTGTTTTGGTATGTATTGCGATTGTAGTGATAAGCTTTTTATTTACAGCAGAGTATTCCCGCAAGGAAACAGTACGGGGGTTTTTAATACCCAATAAAGGGATAATCCAAACCTTTGCTAGTCAAGGTGGTATGATTGAGCTGCTATTTGTACAAGAGGGTGATGCCGTTACTAAAGGTCAGCCGTTGGCGACCATTATTGTGCAGCAAAATAACAGCCAAGGCATAGCCTTGAGTACCCAGCTTGTTGAGCAGCTAAGTATGCAAATACAGTTGCTCAATGATGAGATAACACAAAACCTTACCCTACAAAAGCAAGAGTCACTTAACTTGCACGCGCAAAAACGTGCACTTACTAATGAGCAAGCTGCATTACAAAGTCAACTTGCTCTAGCTGATGAAAAATTAGGGCTACTTAACCGCCAACAAAGCAACCTTAATCAACTTAATAAAAATGGCTTTTTATCAAACATCGAGCGAGAGCAACAGCAGCAAGCCCTCTTAGATGCTAAGCAAGAAAAACAAAACCTAGCGCGCTTGCTTATGCAGCAAGAAAATCAATTAAGTCAACTTAGTTTTAATATTGCTAACGTGCCCCAGCAGTATACTTTGCGTATAAATAGTCTTAAGCGCCAACAAGCGGATATTCAAAACCAGCTCACACAAATTAAAAGTAACTATCAATATACCATAACAGCCAGTAACAGCGGTGTTGTTACTGGCATTCAAGTGGTTGAAGGCGAAACACTTACCCAAGCCAAACCACTGTTGCATATTATTCCCGAAGGCTCAGAGCTAGTAGCAGAGTTGCTGCTACCAACACGTTCAGCAGGCTTTATACAACTAGGTAACGATACGCGCCTGCGTTTTGATGCTTTCCCTTACCAACGCTTTGGTTTTATTAACAGCAAAATTATCCGCATCGACAAGGCGCTCATTACTCCAAATGAAATACGCCTGCCTATTACCCTGCAAGAGCCAGTGTACCGTTTGCGAGCGACACTCAGCCAACAACAAATGCAGGCCTATGGTAAGGCGTTTGAGTTGAAAAGTGGCATGTTGTTTGAGGCAGATATTATGTTGGAGCAGCGCACATTAATCGAGTGGTTACTAGAGCCACTGTACAGCCTAAAAGGGCGCGTAAGTTAAGTGTAGCGTTTTATAAAATAAAGAAAAATTTGAAAGTTTTGGTGGTTTGCTAAATGCAAACAACCGAAAAAGACGGCCAGCTTTAGTTAACTTTAGCGAGCAGCTAAAGCTAGCCTATTAATCGCTCACCTTTATTGAAGGGGAGCATATTAACAACCCGATGACTTAACTAAAAAGCATCGGATTTATGGAGTATAACATTATGCGTGAATTAAATGTAAATGAACTTAAAGAAGTAAGTGGTGGTCCATTCCCCCTGTTTGTAGCAATAGCAGTCTATGGAGAAGTTGCAAGCTTTGCTGCAATCATTAGTGGTATAGCAACTTATAATGCAATTAGAAAATAGGAGGGTCTTGCAATGAGAGAATTAACAAGTAATGAAATACAAGAAATAAATGGTGGCCCACTACCTTTTATTATTGCTGGTCTATATGCTAGCTCGTCGATTACTGCAGGCGGTTTGGCTACTGCAATTGGGATTGGAGCTGGTTTTGGTGCAATTGTAGGTGGTATAGCTGCAGTATATCATAACGCCGCTGAGTAATTATAATAGAGGAGATAGAAGGGGATTTATTCCCTTCTTTATTTAAAATGAAGCTATCCGCGATCGTATCAATTTTTGCAATGTGTTCTTTGATAGTCCTAGGGTCTGTATATGTAATTATAAAAGACGTAAATTTGCTGCTTAGTGATAATGTAATTTCATACGGTGAGCTAGCTTTCTTTACTGTAACTCTTGGGTTTTCTTTAGCTATTCTAACGGGTATATATAAAAATAAAAAATGGGCGTTATATATTTTTATCTCTATGGTTTTCTTT
>NZ_WTKW01000361.1:0-4011 GCF_011378745.1 Pseudoalteromonas sp. Z1A6 | reverse complement strand
AGATATCAAGATTCTAAAACTGTGGCCAAATTTTATTGACCACTACAATATCGAATATAAGCTTGGCAGCATCCCCAACTTTAAGGTTTTTTCGTTTTTCTTCATCTGGTATCCAAAACTTATCGGGATTCTCTTTATGAGAGTCAACACCAGAACGAAGTTCCCAATAATCAATTTCAGATGATGCCAATCTCATATTTCGACTCACGTATAACGCCTTGCTAAGCGGTTGTGGTGAAGTGGCGGCTTGTTTGCGTTTTTTTTGCAAACAAGGTGACAGTTTACCGCAATCCGACTTGAGCAACTTGTTATGTGCCTTATTTAACTCGATACCTTAATAAGACAAGGTTATCTAACACAACATTGTTTGACCAAATAAATGAAGCGCCAGCACCAGAGAACTGTTCTTGGAAGTTCATATAAGCTTTCTTATTATCGACTCCAATTTCAGACTCCGTAAACGCCACTGCGTTTGGCCAAGATAAGTAACTGTCGTCTGATTTCCAATTTACCGGTATATCCCAATGTAATGAGTAGGTATCAATGTATTTATCCGCACCATTGGTATCGCATTCTGTTGTTAAACGCTGCTCTCTAACCTCTCTAGCACAATTCAGATCATAAATAGGGGAGGTGTAAAAAGTTTGAGCTGACCAACTAGAATCTGTTGTCGTACCATCAGAGAAACTTGCTATAAAACCACCGTCTCCTGGGTGAAAACGTTTACCACGATTATCTTCACTACCCAAGCCAGAATTTTCTTCCCAATCAACAACTTTGATTGCAATATCATATGGCTTTTTAACTTTAAATTTCACGACATTGGAATTAAAAGGAGTGAAAGGTATAGGATCCACGGCTATTAACTTACCGTTTATAAATAATTCAAAGTAATTATCTGCAAATATGTACCCTGTAATAACTTCTCCATCTTTATCTACTTCTATGATAGGTACGGACGACAAGTTAACCTCAGATAAAGATTTTGGGGTTACCTGCGAGCATTCATTATAAAGGTCTGTGGCAAAATTCTTTTGTTCATATTGAACCTTTGCAGGAACAATATATTCAATATCATCATATTTTTTAATGCCGACTGGAGACGGACGTGAACGTCCTTTTTTACAGGTAAATAACGTTGAAACGTTGACTTCAGCCTCACCTTTAATTACATGAGCAGTCCCAGCATAATCACTAGAACTAGCTGATGACGAAAAACTTAACATAGTAAATAATGACAGTACCGAAAATTTAATTTTAATATTCATAAATATTCCCTTATGAAATAGTAGTTATGCATATATAAAAGAGCCAAAGCATAGGCACATAACGCTAAGTGCAGCTGCATTTTGGCCAGAGTGGAGTTTGTGCAAAAATGGCGAAGCCATGCACAAACGAAACGACGGCCAAAATGTCAGCTGGCACGACTGGTTAGAAGGCGCTACGATTTATTTAACAGCACGTTTGAAAATTAACTTACCAAGCGAGCTGCACTAAATATTTAAAAACCACCGATTACACCAAACTTGCTAGTGCTTTACAAGCGCTAACCTGCCAACAAACTAAACCAACTCGAATGCACCAAGTAAACCGGGAAAACATAGCAACTTACCGAAATGTAAATTACGAAGCGGCTATAACACAAAGACTATTTTTTGATATATGAAGATACAAAACAAAGCCGCATATGAACAAGCACAACTTACTTTAGTTAGCACAATTTCAATATTTCAAAACGCACAGAAATAGTAACAAACAAAAGAAAAATAGCCATTTAACGCCTTATAGCAAGGGCGCGGCTTCCGCCGCGTCCTTTTGACTATTCTTGTTATGTTTGTCGATCCCTTCAGAAACTATCTCACAGTACGATGTGAAGTCTTCGATACTCACTTCAACTTGTTGTGTATATACAAAGACATCCATTTCAACTAAATCTTCTACAGGAAGGAGGTTGTGTTCTATTTCATTTTCAAACGAAGCAAACAAATTATGAATCAAGTAGTTCCTTTGCATATTCGCTTGCTGAAAAAGCATTTCGCCATTCTTAGTAAGGTGATTTTTTTTCTTAAGGAGCTTGATCAAATTACCTAAAGTTGCTTGACGCTCACTTACTTCTTTACCCTGCAACCTTAAGTACTGTTTTATCAATACTTCGAGCTTACTAGCGACAAGCATGAGCCTACCTAGAGCTTGGCAAAAATCGTTATCCTTACTTAGTAGCTCATAAAATTCAGATTTCATTGATTACCTTGAAAACATAACGCCCCATTAAGAGGCAAAAAACAGCTTGCTATAATGCCTGAGGAACGAAGGACAGCAAGCTGTTTTTTGTCCTTTTGAATGGCTTGTTAGCTGACGCTTTCACATGACGTTTTAAGGTTATGCTTTTTAGACTTTATTAACCTTGTAAATCCATTGTCCGTTTTATAACCGACATGAACACCTGTAGGAAAAACGACTATTGAATAAGAAGGATATGAATATAATAAACCAGCAATTGGTGTATTCCAATCAATGTCCCAGCCACTTTTATTTTCACTTAACCAATTTCTAATTTCAACGTACTCAGCATCTTTGCGAGTGATGACTTTTCCACAAAGAGTAAATTCAAGTGGAATAAGTTCAACATTAACATCTTGAGCTTGAGCGTAAGAAACATATGATCCAAAAGAAGATAATATAATTAGTGCTAGTAATGCTTTCACCCGAATCCTCATAGACAGCTAACAGCTTATTGAACACCACTTTGGGGGTTTATAACACCCCAAAACGGCGTATATTACATTGCTTAATAATTCCACTAAACAACTTCTATGTAAACAGGTAATTACGTATTTTGTAAAGTTATTGTTGTTAAAATACACCAAAACGACTTTTAATAATGTTATTGGACAAAACACGAACAACTGTCTATATATACAGTATGTTTTTAAAAGTTGAATATCATTTATGAAATCTCTCTTTCTAACCATGATTAAAGACCATATGTATAGCAAACGGTATGCAAAGAGCACTATTGAAGCTTATCTTTTTTGGATAGCTAGCTATATCCGCTTTAATAATATGCAGCACCCAAGCTCTATGGGAGACACTCAAGTAGAATCGTATTTGAACCATTTAGTAAACTCGCAAAACGTAGCGCAAGGCACACAAGCGCAGGCACTAAATGCGCTAAGTTTCCTATATAAAGAAATAATTAAGAGCCCCCTTTCATTATCATTAGACTTTGTAAAAAGTGAACGCCCAAGAAAACTACCCGTTGTGCTTACTCAAACAGAAGTTTCAGCGCTATTTAAACACTGTGTAGCAAAGCATTATTTACCCTGTGGATTACTTTATGGCAGTGGTATGCGATTAATGGAGGTACTGCGTTTACGAGTTCACGATATTGACTTTGACTATAACTGCATTCTAATTTGGGATGGCAAAGGAGGTAAAAATCGTGTTGTAACGCTTGCAGTAGAGCTCATACCGCAATTACGTTCTCAAATACAATTAGTTGATAGTTACCTGCAATTAGATCTGAAAAACCCCTTATATAGCGGCGCTTATATGCCGCATTTGTTACGTAAAAAATATCCAAACCATAATAAGCAGCTGGGATGGCAATATTTATTTTCATCACATAAATTAAGTCTTGATCCCGAGAGTAAGCAATTAAGGCGCCATCATATCGATGAAAAGCAATTACAACGCGCTGTTAAAAAAGCCGCTTTTGATGCACATATTAACAAACACGTTACGCCACATACTTTGCGTCACTCTTTCGCTACGCATTTGCTGCAAAGCGGCGCTGATATCCGCACAGTACAAACACAGCTAGGTCACAGTGATGTGCGTACTACGCAAATATATACCCATGTACTGCAGCAAGGTGCTAACGGGGTTGTTAGCCCTTTTTCAAGATTATAAGCGTCCCTTTTTAATCCTCTAGGCATACATACTCGCTTACGAATCAATACAGCTATCAATTTCGACTTTAAAAAAACACAAAAAAGCCCCGCTTGTTTT
>NZ_WTKW01000360.1:0-4066 GCF_011378745.1 Pseudoalteromonas sp. Z1A6 | reverse complement strand
ATTCGGGCTTTTTTACGTCTGTAGAAAAGTGAAATGCGCGCAATTAACACACACTCACATCAACACCTAGCTCGTAGGGCGGGCGAGTGCAGCGACTCCCGACGCTGATATACTGCGTAGCGTACCGACTTTATATTGTAGAGCGTCTGAATCTAATGATTCGGGCTTTTTTACGTCTGCAAAAAAGTGATTTAGGGATTCCTCTAGAGCGAAGGACTTCTTAGTAAATCATTTATATCGATCAGCAATAATATTTAATCAATTTGAGGGATTAAATCTGACGCTAACTGCGTTAAAAATCTCATATATGAAACAACTGAATAACGAATTCTTGCCCTTCTTTTATCGACTCCGCTTAGTTATTGCTCTAATCTCAATTTATGATCTGTTCAATTATGTAGTTTATAAAATGTGACAGAGCTCGTTTAGATAAAAATAGAATAATAAGGGTTTAATAATGAGTGAAATTGATAATCATCCACATGGCATTTTTTGTTGGTCAGAACTTTGTACGCATAATTGGAAAGATGGTAAGGCGTTTTATACATCATTATTTGATTGGGGGTATGACGATCAACCTATTGGGGAGGACATATATTACACCATGCTACAAAAGCAAGGTGGTGATATAGCCGCTATGTATGAAATGCCTAAAGAGCAAATTAGTGAAGGGATCCCAAGTCATTGGTTGGCTTACATTGCCGTCGACAATGTTGATGATTGTGCGCTAAAAGCTAAAGAACTAGGTGCTGAAGTTATTGCCGGTCCTCATGATGTTATGAATGCAGGACGAATGTTGATGCTAAAAGATCCTGTAGGTGCCACTGTTGCACTATGGCAAGGCAATGAGCATAAAGGTTGTAAGTACTTAGGTGAATTAAACACGCCTTATTGGCATGAGTTAGCAACCAGAAATAGTAAAGTAAGTAGAGATTTTTACTGTGCTTTACTAGGCTGGGAAAGTGAAATAAAGCCAATGGAAGGTATGAACTACACTTTATTTTTGGTTGATGGACAGCCAATTGCCGGTATGCTTGAGATGACAAGCGACTGGCCTGAAGATATTCCTGCTCATTGGATGATTTATTTTGCAGTAGAGAGCTGCGATACGGCAGTAAATAAAGCCGCTAGCTTAGGTGGACAAGTATGTGTTCCTGCAACAGATATCCCCGATGTTGGTCGTTTTAGTGTTATATGCGATCCTCAAGGTGGTGTATTTTCGGTGATCGAATCTGTTATAGATGACGTTTAAACAGTTACATTAGCTTTAGCGTTAATTTACTCGCTAGTTTGTTATAATACTCGCCAATTAAATCGTCAGAAAGTGCAGAGAACGCAATGGAATTTGAACAAAATAGCAATTTAACCCTTCCTTTATTTCTATTAGATGAATCATTAAGTAATAGAGATTTAGAGCAGCCTGATTTTGAAATATCAATTGGACTTGATGATGAGTTACTTGCTCAAATTTGCCAAAATCCAAGTGAAGATAGCAGTGTAGCTATTACCGTTAGCGGTTATGAGTTGCTTATAACTGATTCTCTGTATTTAAGTATATTAGAGCAAGAGCATGATGCGCAGATAACATTAACGCATGGGCCTCTTTTAAGTATTGTTTTGAATACTGAAGGTCAAAAAACATTCGTTTCCCCTCAAATGGATATGATGCCTACCTTCGATTTAGGTGACGAGGACGAATGAAAAAAATAATAATAAGTACATTCGTATTAATTATCCTTAGTGGCTGTGCTTACTTAGGTAATGCACATTACGATGATTTATTTGGCCCTGAACAAGCGCAAGAACGTATCGTTCCACATTCTACCCTTGCTGGAGCTGATTTTTTACAAAACGTAAAACCAGTACTCGATACCCGCTGCGTCGTTTGCCATGGTTGTTACGATGCACCTTGCCAGCTTAAGCTCTCATCCCCTGAAGGTATTGATCGAGGTTTGAGTAAAGAGCTCGTTTACGATGGAACTCGTTTATTGGCAACGACCCCAAGCCGTTTATTGTTTGATGCAACCAATACACAGCAATGGCGAGAAAAAAACTTTACGCCAGTGCTAAATGAGCGCGTACAAAGTGAAGAAGCAAACTTAGCGGGAAGTGTTTTATTTAATAGTTTAGTGTTAAAGCAAAGCTATGAATTACCAACTAATGAAGTGCTAGATGATGAATTTGATTTTTCATTAGGGCGTTCGCAAACCTGTGCAACAATGGGGGAGTTTGACCGATTAGCTGACGAGCAACCTCATGGCGGTATGCCTTATGGTTTACCTGGGGTTTCGCGCGAAGAGTTTAATCATTTACAGAACTGGCTTAAAAATGGCGGTAAAATGTCACATATTGAGCCACCAAGTAAGTATGATCAGAATAAAATAAAGGGCTGGGAAGCATTTTTAAATCAAGATAACTTAAAGTATCAGTTATCAGCACGTTATATTTATGAACATTGGTTTTTAGCACATATTTATTTTACGTCAGAGAACCCACAAAGCTTTTTTAAACTAGTTCGCTCAAGTACGCCTCCTGGTGAGGAAATAAAGTTAATTAATACGCGTCGTCCATACGATGACCCTAAAGTTAGCCGTGTTTATTATCGTTTTATGCAAGAGCGTACAACCATACTTTCTAAAACGCATTTACCACTTGAGCTTAATGAAACTAAATTACTGCGTTTGTACGAGCAGTTTATTGCGCCAGATTATACAGTTACGCAAATGCCGAGTTATGAGCCTAAGTCAGCATCTAACCCATTTAAAACTTTTGAAGTTATTCCTATTAATTCTAAATATCAATTTATGCTTGATGAAGCAGAGTTAATTATTATGGGCTTTATAAAAGGGCCTGTTTGTCGTGGTCAGATTGCTTTAAATGTTATAAATGATCACTTTTGGGTGGCATTTGCTGATCCTGATAAGGTTGCGACTCCTGCTGTAGGGGAAATGCTAATGCAACATGAAGAAGCTCTAGAACTTCCTGCCGCAGAGGAAAGTAATGCGTTACCTATTTCTAGCTGGGTTAAATATTCAGTTCGTGAGAAAAAATATTTACAGGCAAAAGTTGAGCTTGCAAACGAAATGTTCAAAGGTGGCGAGCATCTTACAACTGACTTGCTTTGGAAAGGTGATGGGCATAATAAAAATGCTGCACTGACTATTTTCCGCCATTTTGATAGTGCAACTGTTGTTAAAGGTTTTATTGGTCAAGAGCCTAAAACCACGTGGATACTTGATTATGCGTTATTTGAACGTATTCATTATTTGCTTGTGGCAGGCTTTGATGTATACGGAAATATAGGCCATCAATTGGTTACACGTTTATATATGGATTTTTTACGTTTAGAGGGAGAGCAAAACTTTTTAGCTCTATTACCTGAGCACAAGCGTAATCAAATCAAAAAGCAGTGGTATCGTAATTCACCACCTGACTTATCTAAGTTCTTTAAAAGTAACCGAGAATTTAGCCAGCCCAGTGGTATTAACTATGAAACTGATGATCCACAGCATGAACTATATACCTTGATGAAAGAAGCCTTAGCGTCAGTTTTAAGTGAAAAATACAACTACACTGAAGTGGCAAAGCCGTTAAATGTAATAAGTGAAATGCCAGCAAAAGCGGTTAACTTATTACCTCAGCTTTCTTTTATACTTGTAAAGCAAGAAGATAATAGCCATAAGGGCTACACTATTATTCATCATAATGCGCACTACAATATATCTAGTTTATTAAACGAAGATGGCCAACGTGCTTATGATGAAGATACTGCGACTATTGTTCCTGGGTTTATCGGAGATTATCCAGCAGCTATTTGGTATTTAAATAACGAGCAGCAAGTAAATGCTTTTGCCGAGCAATTGCCTATGATGCAAATAGAAGCTGATTATGGTGCATTGAAATCTAAGTTTGGTATACGACGTACTCATCCACAGTTTTGGCAATACAGCGATATATTGCACGATACAGCTAAAAAATATCGTGGGATAGAATATGGAATGTTCGACTATAACCGTTTAGAAAATAGATAGTTAAATAGTTTTATTTTATTAGCCCAACTTTTTAG
>NZ_WTKW01000036.1:0-19076 GCF_011378745.1 Pseudoalteromonas sp. Z1A6 | reverse complement strand
TAAACCCATAATGTTTTGCATTTATGGCCATTTTCTTCGTTGCTGCTTTCTTTATAATAAAATTATCAAAGTAAAACAAATCGAGAAATAATATGAAAGCTATTGGATATCAAAATAACTTACCCATTGAAAACGAACTATCGTTACAAGATATTGAACTTGAGCAACCTGTTGCACAGGGACACGATATTTTAGTAGAAGTAAAAGCGGTATCAGTTAATCCTGCTGATTATAAAGTACGCTCAAGTATGCCTGTACCAGATGGCGAATGGAAAGTTATTGGTTGGGATGCTGCAGGTGTAGTTAAATCTGTAGGTGATAATGTTACGTTGTTTCAGCCGGGTGATAAGGTTTTTTATGCTGGAGATATAACACGTTCAGGTAGTAATGCTGAAATGCAATTAGTTGATGAACGTATTGTAGGGAAAATGCCTGAGTCTCTGTCTTATGGTGAAGCCGCAGCGCTTCCGCTTACTTCATTAACTGCTTGGGAGATGCTTTTTGACCGATTAGAAGTGTCAAAACAAGATAAAGAAAAAAGCATATTGGTTATTGGTGCTGCCGGTGGTGTTGGATCTATTATGGTACAACTGCTTAAAAAGCTCACTAATTTAACCATTATCGCATCCGCTTCTCGACCAGAAACAACAGATTGGTTAAAAGAGCTTGGTGCTGATCATGTGGTGAATCACAGAAATAAGTTAAGTGAAGAATTTTCAGAGCAAGATCTAGGTAATGTTGATTATGTTGTAGGTTTAAACCATACCGGATCGCATTTGGTAGAAATTGAAAAAGTACTTAAACCTCAAAGTAAATTCGGTTTAATTGATGATACTAAAACACTTGATATTGCAGCGTTTCAAACAAAAGCTATTTCGGTTCATTGGGAGTTAATGTTTACTCGGTCACTTTTTAAAACACCTGATATGCAATCTCAACATGACATCCTTAATGAAATTGCAACTTTAATTGATAAAGGTTTACTTAGAACTACGGTCGGTGAGAACTTAGGTCAAATTAATGCGGAAAACTTACGTAAAGCACATCAATTTTTAGAAACTGGAAAAGCGAAAGGTAAAATTGTTTTAGAAGGCTTCTAAACAACACTTATTACTACCTATTATTTTAATAATAACGACAACTATAGAGATTTGAATATGAATAACGATATCACTTATTATGCTAAAAAAAGACAATCAGTTAAAGCTTACGATTCAAGTAAAAAAATATCAGCAGAAAATATTGAAAAGATTAAAGAGTTATTACGTTACAGCCCATCAAGTGTTAATGCACAACCTTGGCACTTTGTAATAGCTTCTACTGAAGAAGGTAAAAATAGAATCGCTAAAGCAACTGATGTGCTTTATCCATTCAATAGTAATTCTATTCGCGAGGCATCTCATGTTGTTGTATTTGCGAGCAGATTAGATACTCCAGAAGAATACTTACAAAGCCTTTTAGCTCAAGAAGAAAAAGACGGGCGTTTTGATGCTGACCCTGAAGTGTTTAAAGCAAAAATGGACGGTGGACGTAAAATGTTTATTAATGTTCATAAAGAAAAATTTAACGATGTTCCTCATTGGTTGGCCAAGCAGGTTTATTTGAACTTAGGACATTTCTTATTGGGTGTCTCAGCGTTAGGTATTGATTCTACGCCAATGGAAGGGGTCGACCTTGATATCTTAGATAAAGAATTTGGTCTACGTGAAAAAGGTTTTTCTAGCATATGTGTTGTACCACTGGGTTACAGTGATGCTGAAAACGACTTTAATGCATTACTACCAAAATCACGTTTACCTTACTCAGATATATTAACGGAAGTTTAGACTTAACATCGCTTTATCAGAAAGCTCATTAAGTATTACTACGACAAAAACTAATAGGATTTTTTAGATGATTACTCAAATAGTAAAGTTTGATATTAAGTTGGAAAAAATTGAAGAATTTAAAGAGGCACTTCTTAATGACCAACGTGGTTCAAAAAATGATGATGGATGCCTTGAGTTGCGTTTATTTCAAGATAAGAAACAGCCGAATATTATTTTTGCCTATGAACGGTTTAAAAATAACGACGCATTAACACACCATGCTTCTCAGCCTTATACGGCAGTTGTATTTGATTTACTTGAAACGTCTGCTCAATCTGAGCCGTTAGTCATGGAGTTAAACGATACTACGCCAAGTCCTCTACATGAAAACAACCCAAAGAGTGCTAATGAAGAAGATGATATTTTTATTATTTTCTTCATTTTTAAGATAAAGCCAGGTTACCGTGAAAAAATATTAAATCAATTTGAAATACATATACCCAGCACTAGAGCACAAGAAGCAGGTAATATTATTTTCGATTTGTATACCGTTGAAGGGCAAGATGATACGTTTGCTGTTTATGAACATTGGCGTAAAGAGTCAGATGTTTGGGATATTCACTTCAATCAACCTTATGCAGTAGAGACTGGAAAACTGATGAATGAAGCGGTTGTGGGTGAATTAGAGCAATACATGAATTTTGTAACTGAATTTTAATCATTGCTAACCGTTTGTTAAATAATTTTATTACTAGGCATAAATTTGTAAAGTTGATTCTATGAACATATATATTTTGACTGTTTTGTTATTAAGTTTATGTAAGGTTACTAGTGTATACGCCTATGCTGAATCGTTAGTTGAGACTCAACCTATCTCAGAACGATTTACAGAAGGTATTAAACGGTTAAATGAAATAAACAGTGAAGGCTCAGGTGAAAAAATAGTTAATGCACTGAAAGATGTTTCACCTGACCTTGCAAAATATGCAATAGAATATGGCTTTGGAGACTTACTTAGTCGTAAGATATTGGCAGTAAAAACCAAAGAAATGATCATAATTGCTAATTTAGCGGCTTTAGGAAATGCTCAACCTCAGCTTAAAGCACACATTAATGCAGCATTAAATGTAGGGGTTACTCAAGAAGAAATAGCCGAAATAATGATATTAACAAGTGCTTATGCAGGTTTTCCTGCGGCAATAAACGGCACTTTAGCATTGAAAGAAGTGCTAATTCAGCGTGTAAAATAACTCATTTCAATCAAGGAGATTTTATAATGAAAATGATACATAAATTAACTATTTTACTTTGTTTAGTCTTGATGTCTGTTTATACATTTGCTGATGAACTGAAATCGCCAACACGTACTCTTGATGGAACTTCTATTACATACAACTACACTAGCGGTTGATCATATAACGTAAAATTCGAAAAATCAGGTGTCAGTTATCGTTTTTTAACAGGATCAAAACCCAATACATGGTGGGGACCATTTCCTTACACTGCATTTGAAGTTGAAAAAAACACCTTCCTTGCTGCTTGGTTTGAAGAGGAATACGGTGATTATGTTACCTTACATGTAAATTTCAATACTAATTTATTGTATGGTAGTGCTATTTTACAAGGCGAAACAGTACATTTTCATGGTGCTACAATTGTAAAAGTCGCAAGATAACCTTCAGAGTATTGATATAACACTCGAGGAGGCTCATATTCAACTTAACGAACATGTTAATTTAAGTTTTGAAAAGAAAGACTTAAACGAACAAAAATATTTATTGTAATACTTTCCTATTTATTAAGATTATACAGCTTTTTATAATTTGGTACGTGACTCTCCCAAAATGGAGGCTCGCCAATATTGGTTTGTAATATGTCAATAAATTCAGTAATTAATGGTGTTTGGTTTCTATGTGGGTAAACAGCGTAAATGCCAGTATCCATCATAGATATTTTATGATCGGTTAATAAAGGTACTAATTTTGATACATTTATTGGTTGTTCCAAATTAAATAAATCAAGCATGGTATAGCCAATTCCGTCTTTAACAGCGCCCATCATCGATTTAACATCACTGACTTTATAATTTCCTTTCATTCTATAAATGTTAAATTTATCACTAGTAGGTGATTCACTTAGCTGCATTTGATCTAATGTTACATCACCATTACTGTATATAACTGCTGGTAATGCGATAAGTTCTTCTGGCGTTTTCGGCTGTCCATGTACCTTAACGAACTCTTCAGAAGCAAGAATGACGAAATTTGTTTTTGCTATTTTTTTTGCAATAAGGTTTGATTCGGCAAGCTTTCCAATTCGAAAAGCTAAATCAAAATGGTCGGCAATAATGTCACTTTTTTTATCGTCTAATGAAAGTGTTATTTTTATATCCGGAAATTTTTTTAGGTAACAGGAAATAGCAGGCTGTAAATACATTTGGCCGAAGTCGATAGAAGAAGTGATTCGAATATGACCTTTAGGTGTTTTATGATATGAATCAGCAATATTTTTAATTTGATCTAATGTTCCAATCAATAATTGTGCCTGTATAAGTATTTCCTCTCCTGCTGGTGTTAAAGAAAATGAACGAGTAGAACGATTTAATAATTGAATACCTAAACTGGTTTCAAGTTTTTTAATTTGTTTTGATAAAGATGAACTATCCATATCGTGAAGTGCAGCAGCTTTGGCAAAAGAACCCTGCTGAACAACATCAAGAAATAATGATAATTGATTTGTGATAGACATATAGCTCTTATTCTCCAGCCCAAATAGTAAATGATATAATAACTGAAGTAACTCTTTTTTAAAGATTTTAATGCCCGCTTGAGAGTAATTTATTATTAGGTTCACTTATTAATTGAATCTGAAGGGCTACAAAGCCTAAAAATAGATATTGATAGGCGCCATAAATAAGCGGTTCGACTAAATCAATATATTAATTAAGTTCGTTCAGCTACCTGTTGAACAACATTATGACAATGATTCATTTATGTACGAGCAACTTTGACATCCTCTTGCCATTGTTCAGCCAAAAAATCGATAAATGCTCTGACAACAGGTCGCTGGTAGCTTCTTGACAAATATACAGCCCAAAGTGCCATTGTAGGTAAAGATATGTCAGGTAATAAGTGTATTAACTCACCTTTTTCTAGCGAAGGATTTGCTAAGTCACAGGGAAGATAGGCAAGACCGACACCATTAATGGCTGCTTTTATCAAAACACCGAGGTCATTTGCTTGAATACTGCCAGTTACAGGGATTGAGTGATATTTTTTATCTTCAATAAATGTCCAACTATTTTGAGATAAATGTACCAAACAATTATGCTCAATTAACTGTTTTGGGTGGTTTATTTTATCATGATTTTTGAGGTACCTTGCTGAGCCACATAATACACTTTCAATACTCATTAACCGACGAGCAATGAGGTTTTCATCGGGTTGGTCGGTATACCGCAAAGCAACATCTATGTGTTCTTCAACTAACAATGCATTTTTGTCCGACATTACTAATTTAATACTAACTTTTGGGTGTAAAGCGGTAAACATGGCAACCACCTCGTAAAGCAGGTTTTGTCCGAGCCCTATGGGCGTAGCAATACGGATATCACCAATAAGCTCTTCATTATGGCTACGGGCTAAGCTTTCTAAACCAGATACCTCACTTAAAATGCGTTCACAATGTTGCATAATATCTCGACCTGGCGAGGTTAAACTAACACTACGCGTTGTACGATGTAGTAAACGAATATTGAGCCAGTCTTCTAGCTCCTTAACGTGCCGTGTTACTTTTACACGACTCAAGTCTAATTGCTCTGCTGCATCAGTAAAACTACCGGTACTTGCCACTTCAACAAAACTGCGTAGTGCTTCAAACTTATCCATAAAAAACCTTTATTTCAATATTTGTAACAATCATGTACTTAAATACGTATTTATTACAGTAATAGATTTATTCATAATAACGACATCTTAAATAAATGATACAAACTTTGGAGAATACAATGAAAATAGCAATTATTGGTGCAACAGGTTGGATTGGCTCTACATTAATGAATGAAGCCTTAAACAGAGATCATAAAGTTATAGCAATTAGTCGTGGCGCAAAGAATATCGAAAAACAAGGTGTTACCACACACCCTCTTGATTTACTTACTGATGGAAGTATTAAAGACGCTGTTGCCGATGCTGACATCGTTATTGCGGCTATTGGTGGTCGAGCAAAAAGTAATCATGAAATAGTTGCGAGTACGGCACAGCGTTTATTGAAAGAGCTACCAAAATCCGATGTTAAGCGTCTAATTTGGGTGGGTGGTGCCGGAAGTTTAGAGGTAGCTCCAGGTGTTAAACTCGTTAGCGTTCCAGACTTTCCTGCTGAATATAAAGACGAAGCGATTGCTCAGGGTCAGGCATTAGACGTTTTTCGCAATAGTGATAGTACACTAGATTGGTTATTTGTAAGTCCAGCGGCTGAAATTTTCCCCGGTGAACGTACAGGTATTTATCGTGTAGGTGGGGAGCAATTACTGAGTGATGACCAAGGTAATAGTAAAATTTCTGTTGAAGATTATGCTGTGGCATTGATCGATGAGGCTGAAAAGTCTCAGCATCATAATAAGCGCATTGGTGTCGCTTATTAATAGCTGAAAAAATAATCCTTGCAGTGACCTAATAAGAACAGATCACTGTAAGGATTAATACTATTTAGAACATACCATTTTCGTGAGCCATTTTAGATGGAATCGCCTGAATGCTGTCCCAGTGCTCAACTATCAGCCCATTATCAACACGGAAAAGATCGTAAAAGGCCGTTGGTTGGCCGCCAAAATCGCCTTCACTTTGAGTGAACACGAAGTTGCCTTCGGCAACCACGTTATGAATTTTTGTGTACCCAAAAGACGTTTTATTCTCAGCAAGACTCCCCATAAAATCAAGTAAACCTTTAGTGCCATCTGCAATCCCTGGATTATGCTGATGGTAAACCTCTCCTATATATTGACTAAGTTTATCACCTTTACCGTTCACCAATACATCGGTTACGAATTGTATGACTATTTTTTTGTTTTCTTTCGTTTTATCAATATCCTTAATCATTGTAGGGCCGTCTACCATACTGCGACCACTTACCGTTTTAACCGGCATTTCTTGAATCCCGTCCCAATGTTCCGCGATTAAGCCGTTTTCAATACGAAATAAATCAAATACAGCTAGTTTGCTGCCTAAAACAACCTCACTGTGAACCAATACGAGATTACCTTCTCGAAGTACACGTTTAGGGTGGTAACTGAGCGGCGTATCTAGTGTTTTTAGATAGCCAACAAAACCTAGTAGCCCTGTTAGCTTATCGTGTGCACCTGGATTATGTTGAATATAACCCTCGGCTACATTTTCTTTAATAAAAGAGATATCACCCTGTACTAAGCCTTTATTTAGTAACTCTAAAGACTGCTCTTTAACTGTATCTTGGGCAATGGCCAATGGTGAGCCAAGTGTAATAACAGCAGTCACTATTAGACTTAAGGTAAATTTAATTGATTTTTTCATGTGTTAATCCTGTAATAATTTTAATGTCTACTTTTAGCAAGTAGACTTGATTTATTGAACCTATTCTTACTGCATCATCTTGCATATTAATGCAGCTTATTTAGTTAATTACATTTGCGCTAAGCGATGAAATAAATGCGTATCGATAGCAATAGCTAACATTATTTACTGTCTTTTGTTCCTCCTGAACCTGATCCTGAAGGAGGTTTGATCATCTTCATTTTTTTCGTTCGGAATTCTTCAACATTAGGCAGAGCCAAATTGATTCGATCAAACTCCTGTACTTCAAATTCCATTTCATCAAAGCGAATATCTTCAAGATGACCGCCGACTGTGTTATCGCCATTTTGAAAATGAAAATGTAAACCAGGAATACTAATCGTGCCTAAGTAGTCAGGCGTGTAAATACCGACCAACGTCCCTTTGGTCTGCTCTAGGTTATACATTTGACGACTGCCTAAATATTTAAAAAAGTCGACATCTTCATCTTCAACGCCGTGAGCCGATGCTAAGCGAGCAAGCTCAAAAGTGCCCTTTGCCTTGAATACATAAAAACTATTAACCGACTCAATTTCAGCCGAAATAACATCAGACAGCGCTTTAAATGAGTTAATACCCTTAACCGTAATTGAATGTGTGGGTTCAAATTTTACCATCGACATATATGGCGCTTGTAAATTATCAGGTGCTACTGTTGATGTACCATCAGCGGCAATACTGTAAACCACACCATCAATAGCCGTTAACTCGCCATTGAGATGGTTACTCACACCCACGCCGATATCGCCTAAGGTTTTCATTTCTTTTGCTGTGATATTACCTTCGTAAATGGTATTCATTAACGTAATAGGTAAGCCGTATTGCTCGATTGCTTTGCCTTTATTGAGAGTGCTGTGAGTATGTGTATGTGAATCCGTTTTCGATTCCCCTGCGATTGTATTACTTGAAATACCTAAAATGGCAGTTACGCTTATTAGCGCTAGAATTTTTTTTTGTATGTTCATAGTGTTCCTATTTGTAGTTAATGCCAGAATATTGTGTTTATTAATCAATGATGTGCAGTTCTCAAACTACAGTCAGCCCATGACACCGGCATGCAGATGTCATGGCCAACTTACCAATTTAAGGGTTTACTTCTCTTAACTCATGTAGATATTCAGGAATAGGCCGTTCAAGAGATTCCGTCAGAACCTTCCCTGTTTCGATAGAAAGCGGATCTGTAGTGGAGAACGCACGTGCCACCTCAGCTGATTTCCACCATTCGATGACGACTAGCTGGTTTGGGGTATTGTAGTGGTCAATAAAATATGGCCACTGTTTTAAAACCAAAGATAAAGCCAAAAGGCTCAAATATTGACTTCATACATCATAATTAATTAGCTGTTTATATTCGCCGAAACTCAAATACGTTAGTGTGTCGGATGGCGCTGCGCTTATCCGACCTACGTTTTCAAATATATAATGCTGGTTTATTGGAGGCGTGGGGAGTGAGGGTTCATTTAAGATCGTTGGATGTCGTAGGGTTTCGCTGTGCTCTACCCAACATACGTGTTTGTCTTAAATTTTTACGCAGACAAAAATTGCGTTGCCTGAGCGCTGTGCCCATGGGGTTATTTTGTCGTAGTCATGTTCAAATATGTGAATTTCGAAGTACGGCTTTAGGGCTTCTTTAAGCTCGCTATAACTAAAGGCGACCATTGGGTGCTCGTCGTGCCATACGAGTATTTTGTCTGCAGTGGCTTTTTCGATGTTGAGTTTTAATAGCTGTTTATTGCCTGTACCACTGTAGTGCCAGCCAGAACGAAATGTGAATAAGCTATTTTCACTTGTTGCGGTATGCTCTACAAATGAATCGCTGTCGATTTTGTTTTTATCAACGGCGTTAAAGCAAAATATTCCACCTGTATTTAATGCACTGTGTACGCTAGCAAGGCATTCTTTTAGCTTATCAATTCCGTCGCAGTAATGCAGTGAATACAAAAAACAGGTAATTAAATCCAAGTGCTCGGTTACCTTAAACTCACTCATGTTTTGCAACGAAAATTGCGCTTCTGGGCAGCGAACTTTTGCTT
This sequence comes from Pseudoalteromonas sp. Z1A6, assembly GCF_011378745.1. Taxonomy (NCBI): domain Bacteria; kingdom Pseudomonadati; phylum Pseudomonadota; class Gammaproteobacteria; order Alteromonadales; family Pseudoalteromonadaceae; genus Pseudoalteromonas; species Pseudoalteromonas sp. Z1A6. The sequence goes on along the minus strand of NZ_WTKW01000036.1, from coordinate 9,650 downwards.
TATCTAGCATTGGCTGGTTTAAATCAAGACCACTACTTTGGTAACCGTTATCTATAAAATGACGTACATGCGGGCCGGTGCCACACGCTAAATCGAGGTGGGTATTTCCGCCATTACCAAAAATTTGGTGCAGCCTGTGAATAGAATTACTTTGGGCTTGATAATCTATATCTGCGCACATTAAGTCGTAGTAATCAGAAAGGTCGGTGTAAAGCGCATTTGCGGACATATAAGCCTAGTGGTAAGTAGTAAAATATTTTTAAGTCGCGCATAGTAAACTAGTTATGGCTATTAGCGAAGAAGATATGAGCTTTAGGTTTGTCGGATGGCGCTTCACTTATCCGAGCTAAATAAACGACCTACGTATTTAAATATTATAGAACATTGTTATAAACGGTGTGGAAGTGGAGATTCGTTGGGTTTCGCTACGCTCTACCCAACATACGTACTATAACTTTAAGCTGCGCTTTAACTAATTCCTAAATACTTGTGTACTTGTATTGATAGGCGCCAGTTTTTGGCAATACAGGTGTCGATTGCTAATTTGGTTGCTGATACTTTTTGGCTTATTGGCTGTAAGTAAACAAGCTTTGGATTAACACCTGTTTTAGCAAATAATTCTTCTAGCTCTTCTACGTGCTTTTGCATAGCAACGGGGTGTTTAATTTCGTTTGCACGCTTCATGGTGCTGGTAAGTACTTCATAACCGCCGCGCATGTTGATTTTTGGCGATACCGTAACCCATGTTTGCTCTGGGGCAAGTATTTCAAACGTGCCGCTGGTTTCTATTTGTGTGCTAAAACCGTGTTCGTGTAATAAGTTACATACTGGGTTTAAATCGAACATGCATGGCTCGCCGCCGGTAATTACTACGTGCTTTGCAGTATAACCACGCGATTGGAACAACGCTAAAATTTGCTCTGCACTGGCGTTAGCCCAATGATCTGAGTCGGCTTTTTTTTCTACGGTTTCATCCAGCGATACTTTATATACGTTATCAACATCCCACGTTTGCTTAGTGTCGCACCAAGAGCAGCCTACTGGGCAGCCTTGCAGGCGCAAAAATATTGAGGGTGTGCCAGTAAAACTTGCTTCACCTTGAATGGTTTCAAACACTTCATTAATTTTGTACAAAAGAGATCTCACTTACTACCTAGCAGCCAAATTGCTACTATTAAAGACGAAAAAGCGCTGTGCAAAAATTGTTATTTAAGCTGCGGCCGTGTAGTATATCGCGCCCTGATATAAACCTCTATTAAAACTAAGAGCAAAACAGATATGACGCAAAAAGTAGTTGTTATTTATTCCGGCGGTATGGACTCATTTACCGTATTAAATAAAGCCCTGCAACAAGGCCATGATGTATATGCCCTATCATTTGACTATGGTCAGCGTCATGTAAAAGAGCTTAAAGTGGCAGCAAGTGTGTGTGAAAAATTAAACGTTCCGCATAAAATTGTTGATATTTCGGCGATTAACCAACTTATTGGTGGCTCATCACTTACTGATGACATTGAAGTCCCTGAAGGCCATTACGAAGAAGAAAGCATGAAAAGTACGATTGTACCTAATCGTAATATGATTTTGCTCTCGCTTGCTGTTGGTTACGCGGTATCACTTAAAGCTGGCCAAGTTTATTACGGCGCTCACTCTGGGGATCATGCTATTTACCCTGACTGCCGTCCTGAATTTGTGCAAAAAATGGATGATGTGTGTCGTATTGCTAACTACGACGCTGTAGAAATTTTTAGCCCATACTTAAACAATACTAAAATTGGTATTTTAACCGACGGTATTGAAATGGGCTTAGATTACAGCCAAACGTGGACTTGTTATAACGGCCGTGAAAAGGCCTGTGGTAAATGTGGCGCGTGCCAAGAACGCCTTGAAGCATTTGCACTAAATAACATTACAGACCCGTTAGAATACGAATAAGCAGCAATTAATTAGTAATACAATTGCTGTAAACAAAAAAGGCTATCATCGATAGCCTTTTTTGTTTGCTTAATTTAACGTAGAGATTACAACCAGCGTTTTACGCGCGCTTTATAGGCGGTAAACTCTTCGCCAAATAATTTAGTGAGCGCACGCTCCTCGGGTATTATTTGAAAAAACGTTAAATACGCAATAAACCCTATAATACATAAAAGTGCCCACAAGGAACTTAACCAAATACCCCACCCAGCTAAAATAAATGCAAAACCTACGTACATTGGGTTACGCGAAATCCGATAAATACCGCTAGTAATAAGTTTTGACGCTTGCTCAGGTTTATTAGGGTTTACAGTGGTGTTTGCTAGTTTAAAGCTCGCCACACCTGCAATACAAAAAACACACCCTATAATGAGCAAACTTGCTGCTAAGTAGGTAATAAATGCGGTGAAATCAATAACACTGTAATGCGCAATAAGCGCCATTATGCCTGCAAAAAACAGCACAACAATAACCGGTGGGATTTTATTATTTAACATGGCAACTCACTGTATTGACTAAAGTATGTTTATTATATGGTGGCTATGCTGCCATTAAACAATATCTAAAGTGTATAAATGATGAACACACTCAAAGCTGAGCTTAAGTGAACTATACAAATTAAGTTACAATTGTCAGCTTTATCAAAAGCGCTTAAAGGTTATACTTTAACCATAAACGAATAATAAAATGATAAGGAATGAGATTATGTCTGGAACTACGATGATTGTACTTATTGTGCTAATTTCGGTTGGCTCAGGAGTGGTTTACGATATGTATAAAAAGCATCTTGAGTTTAAGCATAAAATGCAAAACAACAACAGCGATGCCCATAAACAACTAGCTGAAACAAACGCACAAGTGCTTGCACTAAAAGAGCGTGTACAAACACTTGAGGCTATTGTTACTGATTCAAGCTTTAGCGTTAAAGATGAAATTAATAAGCTTTAAATTGTTATAAATAATTTGGATATAAATGCGCGTTTTCTGGCTGCTCAATACCATGTGCAGCTAAAAAGCCACCAATAGCTTGCCCGCATCCCTGTGGTGCTCGCCCGCTGTCTATCTCAAAGTTTAACTGGTTAGCATGTTGCTTACCCATAGAGCACAGCCCTAAGGTACTTGGCGAGCGCATAGCGATACTTAAGTTACCTATTTGTTCAACCACAACGTGCTTACTAAAGCGTGCAAAACCTTTGTACTTAAATTGCTCGTTCACGTAGTCATTACTTGTAGCTACTAATGCCGTAATTAAGCCATGTAAAAAACTATTAGCAGATGAGTCTGCTGTTAAAAACGAAATAGTTTTGTTATTAAACTCGCTAAGTTGGCAACCCTCACATAAAAGCTCAACGGTATATAAATGTTGCTCAGCTACTTGCTGCTGGCTTTTAAGCTCAATACTTTTTCCTGCAAATACAATACGTTTAAGCACTTCATCAACACGACTTTTTGCACTTGCGCTTTTAACAAGCTCAGGGTTTTGCGCCATTACAGGTAAGTCGTGATGGTTATTAAATGGCGTGCTTGTTGCGCCGCTTTGCATTAACTGAAAAAGCTCTCTTACTTCATGTTCACGCGCTACTTTTAACGCTAAAAATGCAGTTTGAATAAGTTCTGAAGTAGGTAAGTTTTCCTCTACTATCCAGCGCCTGCCAAATAATAGCTTTTTGGCTTTACCTTCATTTGTAGATGCACTTTTTTGATAGTTATCTGGGCTCAGCACTGCTACTTGCAGGTAAATTTCTTCACCTTTTTGTGCAGCAAGCACTCTAAAGTGAGCCGAAAACTCAATACTCTCAAGCACTTCATTTACGCTTTGAAGCGTGTGCTTGTAACGTAAAAAATGTTGTGGCACTACCCAGCTACTATTAGCCAATTGCACGAGGGGTGCATAATAAATAGGTTGCTCGTAACTGTGTTGCCATTTTTGCTCATTGCTAAGCAAATGATTAATGTGACTCTTGTTATCTGACATAAATAAACCAAATAAACTCGCGTTGTGCGATATAAACTATGAACACATTACGTCGTCAATGTCGTAATTAGATCACATGTACGCCCTACTTTCGGGCTTTTTTAACTATCGGTGAGTTCTTGATAGTCTGTTATAACTTTTTGATAGTATGGCTTATCTTTATTAAGCATTTTATTATAATGATTTATGAGTTGCCGTTGGTACATAGCGTGTTCTGCACTACTAACATCCCACATATTATTGCCGGTATGACTAATCTCATTATTGCTACTAAAGCTCACTTCAATCACTTCATAAAAACGTTTGTTGTCGTAAACTATTTGCTCACTTACAAGCCCTAAACCTAATTGCTTTAAACCAGCTCGTAACTTATAAGTGTGGTGCACCGGGCATAAAATAAAACGAACACTCTGCAAATTATCAACGGTATTATTAGCAATAATGTGTTGTATTAAACTTAACAACAGCTCACCGCCAACACCTGCTATTACAACTACTTGGCTTTTACTTTGAGCAATTTCAATTTTGCCTACGTCCTGACATAAGACCTGCCACTGCGGTTTTTTATTACAGTTTTTTTGTAATTTATTAATCGATGATAATTGCGCGCTTAAATCGTCCATTAAAGTGGCGACTATATCAACAAAAATGACTTGGTTTGCAGCTGCGCGTTTTAGTAGCGCCATGCCTAAATAACCATGGTCGCAGCAGCAATCCCAAATAATATCGTGATGCTGCGAAATTAGTGTATCAATGGCAGTTAGGCGTTTGCTGAGCTTCATTTAATCAGCAGATTGTGACGTTTTGTAGATAAGTGCTTTTAAGCTTCTGTCGCTGTCTACTTCAATAAAGCGTGCGGTAGGGGCTAGGCGCTCAACAAATTCAATTGCGCCTTCGGTGTGCTCATTTATTAAAACTTTAAACGCATCTTCACTAAGCTCTGGGCTATTAGCACACAATAACAATTGTGTTGTGTCGCAAAGTAGCTCTGGTAATCTGCGCAGCACTTTTTGATAGTCTTTAGTTAATATAAAGCTGCCTTTTTGAAAGCTTGGCGGATCAACTATTATTAAGTCAAACGGGGCTGCTTTTTTTAGTTTTCCAAACGACTTTAAAATATCATGAGGTAAAAAACTCACGCCGCGCTCAAAACCGTTTAGTTGATGGTTTTGCTTACCTACTTTAAGTACGCCTTTGCTCATATCCATGTTCATTACATGATCTGCCCCGCCTTGCATTGCTGCAAGCGAAAACCCACACGTATATGAAAACAAATTAAGCACTTTGCCATGCTTACTATTAGCCATTACAAACTCACGGCCGCTGCGCATATCGGGAAATATTCCGGTATTTTGACGGCTCTGTAAATCAACCAAAAAACGAATGCCGTTTTCGGTTACAACATGCGGGTTAGGTAATTGCCCATAAACCACGGTGTTTTGGCTTTGTACACCAGCGCGTTGCTGATACACAAGTGAGCTAATAAGTTCTGGCTGGTTTGCTTGCGCCCACTGCCACACAACATCGGTAAGCTCGCTTAGTGTTTGCTCGTCAATTTCGTCGTACGAAACCAAAAACAAACTTGGCGGATAAAAGTCTAAATTTATATGGCTCAACGCCTCAACACTGTGGCCTCGACCATGAAAAACACGGCACAGTTCATTTTTTAAAATTGGCGCATCTTCAAGCGCAGTAATAAGAGGAGTAAAGTTTGCTGTCATTTTTAATTAATCAACTGTTGTTGTAGTTCATGTATTTCATCGCGAACAGAGCCCGCTTTTTCAAATTCTAGATCGCTTGCGTATGCATGCATTTTGGTTTCAAGCTGCTTAATTTGCACGGTAATTTCTTTCGCGCTAAGTACCTTTTTAGAGTCTTTACGAACAAGTCTAAGGTTATCTTTAGGGCCGGCTTCTTCGCCTACATCCATCGCATCAAGAATCTTTTTGGCTAGTGAATGCGGCTCTATACCGTGTTCAATATTATAAGCATGCTGAATTTCGCGTCTGCGTGCTGTTTCGTCCATGGCCTTAGCCATCGATTTTGTGATTCTGTCGCCATATAAAATAGCGCGACCATCTAAGTGACGTGCAGCACGACCAATGGTTTGAATAATTGAACGCGCTGAGCGTAAAAAACCTTCTTTATCGGCATCAAGTATGGCTACTAGCGCCACTTCTGGCATATCCAGGCCTTCTCGAAGTAAGTTAATACCCACTAACACATCAAACACACCCGCACGTAAATCACGAATAATTTCAACCCGTTCAACTGTGTCTATGTCTGAATGTAAGTAACGCACTTTTACGTCGTGCTCACTTAAGTAATCGGTTAAATCCTCCGACATACGTTTGGTCAAAGTGGTTACAAGTACACGCTCGCCCTTCTCTACACTTTTGTAAATTTCTGATAGGAGGTCGTCTACCTGATCGCCTACTGGGCGAACTTCAATAAGTGGGTCAAGCAGTCCTGTTGGACGAATTACTTGCTCTGCGATTGCGCCCACACAACGGTCTAACTCAAAGTCGCCTGGCGTTGCCGATACATAAATTGTTTGTGGTGAAATAGCTTCAAATTCTTCAAAGCGCAGCGGCCTGTTATCCATTGCAGAGGGCATTCTGAAGCCATACTCAACTAAGTTTTCTTTACGGCTTCTGTCGCCTTTATACATTGCGCCAATTTGCGATACGGTTACGTGCGATTCATCAATAATCATCAATGCGTCGTCTGGGAGATAATCAAGTAACGTAGGCGGCGGATCGCCAGGCGTACGACCCGACAAATAGCGGCTGTAGTTTTCTATACCAGAGCAATAACCTAGCTCTCGCATCATTTCTATATCGTATTGCGTACGCTGTGTTACACGTTGTTCTTCTACTAATTTATTAGCACTGAGTAACTGGGCTCTTCGATCTTTTAGTTCTTCTTGTATTTTATCGATAGCACCGAGTATTTTTTCACGCGGGGTAACATAGTGTGTTTTTGGATAGATAGTGGTGCGTATTATATGCTTTTCGACAGCGCCAGTAAGCGGATCAAAAATACTCAAGCGCTCTATTTCGTCATCAAACATTTCTACGCGAATTGCGAAGGTGCTAGATTCTGCAGGAAATATATCAACCACTTCACCGCGTACACGATACGTACCACGGCTAAAATCTATGTCATTACGCGTATATTGTATTTCGGCAAGGCGACGTAGCATGTCGCGTTGATCTACTTTTTCGCCCACTTTTAAAAGCAGCATCATTTTCATGTATGACTTAGGGTCGCCCAAACCATAAATAGCCGATACCGACGCCACAATAATGGTGTCGCGGCGTTCAAGCAGTGCTTTGGTTGCACTTAAACGCATTTGCTCTATGTGCTCGTTTATCGAGGCATCTTTTTCAATAAAGGTGTCGCTTGATACAACATAGGCTTCTGGCTGGTAGTAATCGTAATACGATACGAAATACTCAACCGCATTTTTAGGGAAAAACTCTTTCATTTCTCCGTATAGCTGCGCGGCAAGTGTTTTATTGTGCGCCATTATTATTGTTGGACGGTTTAAGTCGTTAATAATATTAGCCATGGTAAAGGTTTTACCTGTACCAGTGGCGCCTAATAATGTTTGATGTGCAAGCCCTGCTTCTAGGCCTTCGCACAGCTGTTTAATCGCTGTTGGCTGATCGCCTGCTGGTTTAAAATGTGATTTTAACTGAAAATGGTCGCTCAATTATTGCACTCCTGTAACGATTCGCCGCTCAGCGTTTCTAGTTTTTTCATAAACCATTTATACGCCACTATTGCTGTAAATAAGTTACCTAAAGCAGCGCCAATAAACAGCCCTAATAATCCGGCTATTTCGTTGCCTACATAAGCAAATGGTACATAAAATATGAATAACCGAATGACACTTAATACCAGTGCGTACATTGGTTTGTGTAAAGCATTAAACGATGAGTTTGATAATATGATCACCCCTTGTAAGCCATAGCTTAACGGGATGGTATAAATAAAGAGCTTAATTACATCTATTACGGCTTGTTCTTTACCAAACAATTGGCTTATAACACCTGAAAATGCAATGAGTAATACGTAAATAGCAAATTGCCATACCATCACAAATTTTAGTGTACCTGTGTACGCTTCTTTAACGCGGCACAATTTGCCAGCCCCAAAATTTTGGCTAACAAACGGCGGCAAAGTCATAGATAGCGCAAGCACTAATATACTTGCAATAGATTCTATTCGACTTCCCACTCCAAATGCAGCTACGGCCTCTGGCCCGTGATGCGCAACCATAGCGGTCATTACGGCCATTGCAACCGGTGTAAGCATGTTTGCGCCGGCAGCAGGCAAACCAATTTTTAATATTTTACGAATAGCGCCCGTCACTGTTTGCTTGCCTGCTTTTAGGCTCAACAAGCGTTTTTTAACCGCTAATATATATAAAATAATAACCACAGCAACCGACCATGCAATAACGCTTGCTATGGCCGCGCCTTGAATACCTAACGCTGGTACTGGCCCAAAACCAAATATCAATATAGGGTCGAGTACGGCGTTTATGAGCCCTGCTCCACCCATTACTATACTTGGCGTTTTTGTATCGCCACTGGCGCGCAGTACCGAGTTACCAATCATTGGAGTTATTAAAAATACACTACCGATAAACCATATATTCATGTATTCGTGTATTAACGGCAATACTTGTGCGCCCGCTCCTAGCAAAGTAAATATGGGGTCAATCAGTAAATACCCAACAGATGACAACACAATAACCAGAACCACACCAACCATTAAAGAAATACTGGCGTCAAAACGCGCTTCATCTATTTTATTACTACCGAGCGCTTTTGCTATTACCGCCGATGTACCGATCCCCAGCCCTATTGCTAAGCTAATAACGGTAAAGGTAACCGGAAATGTAAAGCTCACCGCTGCAAGCGGCTCAGTGCCTAGTAAGCTTATAAAGAATGTATCGACAATATTGAACATCATTAGCGTGATCATGCCGAATATCATCGGGATGGTCATCGTCTTTAATGTGGGCAAGATGGGATCGTTTAGTAAATCTGGGCGAGTCTGGGATTTTGAAATTGCGCGCATGAAATAAATAGGCCTCTTTTACTGAACGAATCATTTTAAAGCATCAAGGCAGTTCAAGCCACGGATTTATCACTACAATTGAAGTAATTAAAGAAGTAAAGATTCGAAAAAATAGTAAAACTTAGTTTTTGCATCTTTTTGTTAAAATAGAGCCTAAACACACCAAAAACCAATTAAAACACATTTTTATAACTTTTATTACAAACACCCAGTGATATATGATGCTTTTTCACACAAAGGTACTGCTTGGTTTATCGTTACGAAAAAATTCCCTCATCGAGTTGCATACATTCAGCATCAAATCATAACCCATTGTTTTATATTGAATTAAAAATAGTGATTTAAAAGCTTGAAATCGTTGTAGCACCCTAAACCATTGGTGCCGATGATGTTCTTAAAGTTTCATAAACAGAGTTATCCACAGAAACCGTGGATAACTCATTCAAACCCGCATTTATAAAGGCTTTGAGAGAGCCTCCATTTTCAGTGATATCCAACCAATTGACCATTTGTTAATTGTGGCATTTTTATAAACTCACGCTAAAAACTGTAGCTCACCAATTTTTCTTCTTAACATAGTTGTACGTTAGGTATAAAAAAACGTTTA
>NZ_WTKW01000359.1:0-4085 GCF_011378745.1 Pseudoalteromonas sp. Z1A6 | reverse complement strand
TTATTAAATAAATAAAATGCTAAAGCCTGCAGTACTTAAGGGTTGGTTTTAATTAAATATATAATTATTCTAAGGAGTTACCTAACGCACTGTTTTAGTGCAACTTTTTAGATGTGTTAGTTTAATTCAGGGTATTGTTGAAGTTAATCGTACAATCCTTAATATTCAAACTTTTATATTATTGACAGCACATTGTTTGGCACTATCATGTACTACAAAATGAATCTTGGCTTAATTTTTGCAAAATTAAACATATTGCTATAAATAATGGAATTAAATAATTGGACACACAGCGGGTTAATAAACCTTCCGGTTTTACTCTTATAGAATTAATGATAGTAATTGCAATTATTGGGATTTTATATGCAATTGCACTTCCTAGTTATACGAGCTACATACAGCAAAGTAGAAGAGCAGATGTGCAACAGATTTTATTACAACAAACAGCTGTTTTAGAAAGGCAATACACTCGTGTTGGTGGCTACCCAAGTACATTTACTTTTCCTACCTCAGATTATTACTCCTTTAGCTATACAACCGATGCAACTACAGGTGCTTCAAATGGGTCTGAATTTACAATACAAGTTACTCCTAAAGGTGCACAAAAAAGTGACGAGTGTGGCAAGTTGTCTGTAAATCAAAGCGGTACAAAGTCTGCAGATAAATCCCAGTGTTGGTAAAAAAAAGCATTGGCTTTACTTTACTCGAAGTTTTAATCACGATGACTATTATCGGTATTCTAACTGCCGTTGCGGCTCCTTCGTTTATTACTTTTATAAAGCGGGATCGATTAATTACAAACTCGAACCAATTGCATAGTGTTTTTAAGTTCGCGCGAAGCGAAGCGGTCAAAAGGGATCAAAAAGTCTCGCTCAAACTAACAGACAGCCAATGGCAGGTACAAACAGAAATAGACTCTAAGCAAACAATGTTAAACATGTTTGAAATCACGCATAACAGCATTTCAGTCGGCCTTGAAGATATTAATATTTCAAGTACAGGCGAATTAAGTCAATCCTATCAAATTTTAGTAACCGATGGTGATAGCTCAACTTCTGATTTTACACTGTGTATTTTACAAAGCGGGCAAAGTTGGTTAGCTGAGGCGCCTGAAACATGCTAAAGAATCGCAATAAAGGATTTTCTCTTTTAGAGGTTATGATTGCATTAATTATTGCAACCGTGGCTTTATTAGGATTAGCCTCAGGGCAATTAAAATCATTGCAATACATAACAAACAGTTTTAATTATACGGTATCTATAATTGAGGCTAATAATGTATTAGAACGAATTTGGCCACACCTATGCGAACTGCAACAAACGAATCCTGATTTGTACAATGATGCTGATTTCAGAGCTTATTTATCTCCACAGATTGATGCCTATACACTTATTTTACCAGCGGATTTTTCTAATGATTTAACTGTTGAAATAACATGGCAAGATAAACGTTTGACTGACAATTTAGAAAACCGTGTTGTAATTACAGGAAGTTTTCCGACGCTACCTGCTGGATGCGTGCCATGAAAAATTTAATAAATAAGCACCATGGTTTTACGTTAATAGAGCTTATGGTTGCACTTGCTGCAGGTATGTTTTTATTAGGTGGTGTGAGCCTGGCTTATTCTTCAATTAATAGCAGTACCAGCACAGCAAAAGATTTAGAAAATGCATTAGATGTAATCCGATTTAGCAGTAAAGTATTTACACGAAGTCTAAAACAAACCAGCTCAATTCCTACTTATAGCGATAATATTTTAAGTGTTGAGCAAGAATCGGGTGTACTTGCATGCACAGGCTCAATAATTAATGCGCCATTCACTGAAAAATATAGTCACGAAGACGACTCATTATTTTGTGATATAGGTAATGGCAAAGTAAAAATATTAAAAGGTGTTAATACAATTAGCTATCTAATTGATAACAATGTTGTGAGTGTCCTTGTAGAACCTACAAACTTACCAAGCCAATTTAATAACAGCTTAGTTATTGATATATCTTTGTCGCAAATGGTAATGAATAAGGCATTTCAATAAATGAAAAATACATCTGGTTTTACGCTTGTTACCGTACTTATTTTAACATCTATGGCTTCAATTGTTGTACTTAGCACTCTTAGAGATAGTGTGATTCAGGAACGTTTGAGTGGCAATTTTCAGAAAAAGTTGAACGCAAGGTTGATGTCCGAAAAAGGCGTATTTTCGAGTATGGAAAAACTTGAAACAGCAATGCTTGCAGACCCGACTATAAATATTAATGATCTAATAGCCGGTAATAGTGAAGTTTCTGGAACAGGCTCACTTGAATCTAGCATATACAATGCAACCATCGAGATTGACAGTAATGGCGATATTTTAATTTCTAGCGAAGGAACCCGCTTTGAAGGTGAGGACCAAATGCAAGCTATATTCGAATATGTAGCAGGTGGTGGCGGAACTACCAGTGCCTCAGTTTTTTCTAATGGAATTACAGGATGTTCTGGTGTTGCAATTAGTGGAAGTGGCTTAATTGATAGTTATGATTCGTCTTTAGGGGATTATAACGACACGCTAGATGATGGCAGTAAAAATACATCAGAAGAATCTTTTGTTAATACAGTTAACGATACTGGTGATATTACGCTCAATGGTAGCGGTACAATTGAAGGTGATGTTTTATCCTCTAGTAACTTATCAATTATTCAAGGCGCAGATGTTACAGGCAATATTCATAGTAATGGCAATTTAATACTCTCTGGTGGTGTGGTTATTGGAGGGGATGCATCTGCATATTTAAGCTTCACACAAAGTAGTGGTACTGTTTCGGGTAGCGTTTCTGCAAATGAATCTATATCAGTAAAGCAAACTCCGGTTGGTGGTGATATTAGTTCATCAGGTCCAATTTCGGTTACAGGTAATACAGTCCAAGGAACAATTCGTTCATATGGTTTAGTGGCTCTTACACAAACAATAATACGTAATGGTGTTTATACTTCCGGTAATTATGAACAAACAGGTGGAACTGTATACGGTCGAGTACGTGTTCACGGTAATGTAACACTTAAACAGTGGGGCAGTACTATTGATAGTAAAGATTTAAGATACGCAGGTAACGGCTCTTTTAAAGGCGATACACCAGAGTATGCTTTTTCACCTTATAAAGTATCAAGTACAGACATATCAATACCAACTATTGAGCCAGTTGAAAAAATAACACCAGAAAGTGAAAATAATAGAGGGTTAACTGCGTGTGATCCACTTGATATTGCAACAGCAATTGATAGCGTGTCAGTTAATACGACAAGCCCTGATCTTTTTATAAACAATAATAGCAGTGCAGGTGACTTACTCGAATTAGAAACTAATAAGGCTAACTTTTTAGTAGATTTTGGAAGTACTCCAGATGGTGCCATCACTGCTAAAGCTGCAGCTTTTCTTGATTCAGCAACTCAAATATTTTATTTTGATGACGTGAAAATTAAGGGGCGAATGCAGGTAAAAAGCAACCACAATGCGGTTATGTTTGTAGATGGTGATTTTACAATGAATGGCGCAAGTTCGCTAACGATCCCTGATAACAGCAGTTTAACTATCATAATTAAAGGAAAGCTTAAGATAGGAAATGGTGCACAAGTTTACGCACCAGATAATGGAGTTACAAATGAAGGCCGACCCGTTTTTAGTATTTATAGTTCATACAATGGAAGTGACACTGGGATAGAGTTTTCAGGTGGTACACGAGAGCTTTACGCTGTTATATACGCACCACTTACACAAGTTAAAGTTACTTCAGCTGTCGGTTTTAAAGGTTCTATTTTAGGAGATACCGTTATTGTAAGCGGCGCCGGTGGTATTCACTTTGACACGGCATTAAATGAAGCAAGTTTTGGTGGCTCTTCATCTGGTGGTAATGAATCAACAAGCAAATTAGTTTTTAAAGGGTGGCGCTTTACACCCATTGAACAAAGTAATGAATAAAAAATACTGCTAATAAGCTTATTTCTATAAGAGAAGCTATTAGGCTTGCTAAATTAATTGCTCTTATTAATATTCTAAAATTTAAAACTCGAACGTAAAACCAAACGCTCTTAATTTTTCATATACGTT
>NZ_WTKW01000358.1:0-4094 GCF_011378745.1 Pseudoalteromonas sp. Z1A6 | reverse complement strand
AATTTAATTCGTTAAATTGATCAAAGATTTATGCAGGTTGGTATTACTTAGCCATTATCAGCAATTACTCCTGCATTACCCCACCTCCTGTATCTAGCAGTCGTAAATCAGAAAATTTCAATGCCTTTAGCATCAATTTTAACCCCTCAAATTGATTAAGTATTACTGCGAATTGGTATTACATAATTGAATAAATTAAAAGTATAAAAACAAACATAAGTTTTAATTTATAGAAATAAATTATTACAAATTATTTCTATCATTAGCTATTCCACACATGGCTTCATGTAGCTATATGACAATTATTAACCCTATGTCCTATTCACGCTTAGTTTCACCTAGAAAACAAAGTATAAATAAGGTCATAAAACCCACAAAAAAGCATTGAAACTAATACTTAAATCACAAATTAAGCTAATTGCTAACACTTAAGTTACATGATATTAATACCCGCGCTTGTTAAGCAAATAATTTTATAATATATCAACAAGGACTTAAGGATGAAGCAATCAACTGCATTTACACCAAGCATTATTGTGGGCGCAACACTCGCATTATCAGCAGGTTTTACAACAACAGCCTACGCAGCAGAAGAAGCTAAAAAAGTAGAGCGAATTCAGGTTACTGGTTCTCGTATTAAGCGAACTGATATTGAAGGGCCTTCTCCGGTACAATCAATCGGTAGAGCTGAAATCGAAAACATGGGTTACGATAATTTACAGCAACTTCTAGAAAGAATGCCTGTAGCAGGTAGCGGTACTTTCTCTACTCGTGGTAACAACCAAGATTCAACCGCTAACGGTTCAGCTGCAGTAAGCTTACGTGGCTTAGGAGCCGATGCAACACTGGTATTAATTAATGGTCGCCGTGTATCAATTAGTGCCTTTGCTGAAGGTATCACCAACTCATTTGTAGATATTAACAGTATTCCTGTTTCTGCTATTGAGCGTATCGACATACTAAAAGATGGCGCTTCAGCTATCTATGGCTCAGATGCAGTAGCGGGTGTAGTTAACGTTATCTTAAAGAAAGATATTGATGGTGTTGAGATTAACCTAGGCTATGGCGGTACGGATGGTCCAAATTATGAAGAAACAACAGCAAGCCTAGTTTGGGGTACAACAAGCGAAAAAAGTAGTGCATCTGTTATTATCGATTACTTTAAAAACACATCTCTTTCTTCTGATGAAATGGGCAGCCTTGGCACTGCAAACCAAGCACCTTATGGTGGTGAAGATTTCCGTTCATCTCGTGGTTTCCCAGGCTACTTTTATGTGGATGGCGTTAAAACAATCGACCCTGCCTGTCCTGCTGAAAATGCAACTTCAAGTGGTAGCTGTTTATTTGATTACGGCCCATATGGATATGTTGCCCCAGCATCTGAGCGTGTAGGCGCTATTTCACAATTTGAATACCGCTTTGATAACGGCATTACTGGCTTTTTAGAAATGGCTGTTCAGCATAACAGCTCTGTCGCTGCAGGTGCACCAACACCACTTGATGAAGATGCAGGCCTTACGGTACCCGCTAATCACCCAAACAATCCATTTGGTGAAGACATTCAAATTGGTCGTTACCGTACAGTAGATGCAGGCGCTCGCCAATGGGACATTGAGTCAGACACCTTACGCTTTGTTGCAGGGTTAAAAGGCGAAATAAACGATTGGAGCTGGGAGACAGCGGTACAAAAAGGTCGCAGTAAATCACTACAAACAGGCGATCGTACACAAGGCTGGGTACGCACCGATTTCTTACAACAAGAAATTGATGCCGGTAACTATAATCCATTCGGTGGCACATATAACGACCCAGCTGTAATTGACAGAATCACAACTAGCTTAGTGCGTCGCGGTGAGTCTCATATGACCTCTTTTGACGCTAACATTACAGGTGAAGCGTTTAGTTTTGGTGGCGAAGCTGTAATGATGGCCGCCGGTATTGAGTACCGTGAAGAAGATGTAAATGATATCCCTGATGATCAATTTCAACGTGGCTTAATATTTGGTACTGAATCAGTATCAGCTTCTGCTGATCGTGAACAATACGCTGCATATGTTGAGTTCTCAATCCCACTTGCTGAAAACCTCGAACTACAATTAGCCGGTCGTTACGATGATTATAGCGACTTTGGTACAACAACAAATCCAAAAATAGCTCTGCGCTGGGCACCGACTGATGAAGTAACGGTTCGTGGTTCTTGGGCGCAAGGCTTTAGAGCGCCTTCGTTAGCGCAAATAGGCTTAGGTCCATCACAAAAAAGCCAATTTTTTGTTGATACACAGCGCTGTGAACAAACAGGATTAGATTGCCAAGCACTTGATTACAACATTGAGTTCTCTGGTAACCCTGATTTACAAGCAGAAGAGTCAGAATCATGGAACGTGGGCGTTATCTGGGCACCAACAGCTGAGTTTGGTTTAAGTGTTGATGTATGGAGCATTACTCAAGATAATAAAATCGATGAAGAAGAATTTGGTCCTATTTATGCTGCAGAATGTGGTAACCAAAATAGTACCGTATGTGTTCGTTTAGCTCCTACAGGCGGAGCAAGCTTAGGCACAATACAAAAAATACACAGCACATTTAAAAATTTATCATCGCAAGAAGTGTCTGGTGTTGATGTTTCAGCAAACTATAACCACTCTCTTGATGACTTAGGTTTACTTAAATTTAATTTAGAGTGGGCATATCAAGATAAGTTTGAAAAAGATGGTCGTGATTACACGGGTGAATATGGCTACCCAGAGCATCGCTTTATTTTCTCAACCAACTGGGAAATTGGTGAGTTTAACACCAATGTAAATATCAGTTATGTAGGCGAATTTGAAGATACGCCTGATATCGACTTTGATGGCAATTTAGACTTTGATAGCAATACTTCACGTATGATTGACTCGCAAACGCTTGTTGATTTACAAACGTCGTACCGTATTACTGAATCAGCTAAAATATCTTTAGGTGTTAATAACTTATTTGATGAAGAGCCACCATTTGCAATTGGTGATGGCGATGGCGATTTATACGGTTATGCATCAGCTGTGCATAATCCTCGTGGCCGCTACTTGTACACTAAAGTAAGCTTTTCTTTCTAAATAAAAGACACAAAAAAACCGCCAATTGGCGGTTTTTTTATTTAAAACTAAGGGCTAAATTATAGCTCGCCTTCGTTTTCAGATAAGAACTTAGCAACGCCTTCAGGGCTTGCGTCCATACCTTTTTTACCTTCAGTCCAACCAGCAGGACATACTTCACCGTGTTCAGTGTGGAACGCTAGCGCGTCAACCATGCGAAGCATTTCGTCGATGTTACGACCTAGTGGTAAATCGTTCACTACTTGGTGACGTACATTGCCTTCTTCGTCGATTAAGAATGAACCACGAAATGCAACACCTGCTTCTGGATGCTCAACGTCATACGCTTTACAAATTTCGTGTTTAACATCTGCAACTAGTGCGTATTGAACTTTACCAATACCGCCGTCTGCAACAGCAGTGTTACGCCATGCGTTATGTGAGAATTGTGAATCGATAGAAACACCAATTACTTCTACGCCACGCTTTTGAAACTCTTCAAAACGCTTATCAAATGCAATAAGTTCAGAAGGACATACAAACGTGAAATCTAGTGGGTAAAAGAAGATAACTGCTTTTTTACCTTTAATTGTTTCATGAAGGTTATAGCTATCTACAATTTCACCGTTACCAAGAACAGCTGCAGCGGTAAAGTCTGGTGCCTGGCGGCCTACTAATACACCCATTTTATTCTCCAAATATTTTGAGTTTGTTTTCAATTGCTTTCGCAATGCTGGTACTTATATGGGCGCTAAAAATTAAAAACCAATAGCGAACACATATAATTAATTGGCATTCTAAAGTTATTCACTACAAAAGAACAATCGCATTTAACGATGTGAGCAATCGAAAATAACGAACACTTACAACTTGCACTAATCTGCTTGAATAATAGGTCTATTTTGAAGTGTAAATTGCGTTGTAATTAGATAGAACTTTTGACGTTACTGAAGAAAGCTTAATACATTAAATTGTTTAAAAATTCATATAATGCGGTATTAATTTTTACAGCTACAAAAAAAC
>NZ_WTKW01000357.1:0-4098 GCF_011378745.1 Pseudoalteromonas sp. Z1A6 | reverse complement strand
TAAGCTTGATTTGTATGATACTTTTGGAGGGCTTAACCTTGACTGATAATTTTAAAATACTGGATGATTTAACTAAAGAGATAAATGAAGGGGCTGGTTATCACAATTTACCAATAGAGCTTTTAATGACTCCTGATTTTATTAAAACACACTCTTGCTTCACTGATTTTGAATGCCTATTGCTTTCAAGTCGCTTGAAAGATAAATACACGACTAATTCAGACTTGTATTCTAGTGCTGAATGGGAGCTTTTTATTAGTAAAAATACAAACGTCAATTCATGGAGAGAGTTGCGAATTAAAGCTGCTATCATATATGTAAAATCAAGATTACCTCATCAGTTATAATCTCCAGAGCAAAGATACTTACTTAAAAATACCACTCTATAACAAGCCTTCGAAATCCTTTTCCATTTTCATTGCTAGTTGATTGAATTTTGGACATGTCAATGATGCACCTTAGATGTGAAATATCTTTATATTTTAGTGATATACATTTCAATATTTAAAGAGCACATCTATACTGTTTTACATGTGCTTATACAAAAGTATTGGGAATGAATGTGCCTGGTAATATAAAAAATTTAGAATCAGAAAACAGAAAGCTAAAACAAACTATTGTTGAACTATCTAAAGAAAGAGATAAATATAAAAAAATCTTTGATGTTTCAGCAGATGCACTTTCAATTATTGATTTAACCTCTAGCAAGTTTATAGAGTGTAATCAATCCGCTATTGATATGCACAGCGTACAAAGCAATGCTAACTTCCTTAACCTTAGCCCTTCTGATTTATCACCTAAGTACCAACCCTGCGGCAGACTCTCTAAAGAAATGGCTAAAGAGTATATAGAAAATACTGTTGTATATGGCTCACGAATCTTCCAGTGGACACATTCTCGCTTAGATGGAACTACTTTCCCTTGCTTGGTGTCGTTAACCTCCTTATCTATTGGTGGCAGTCAGTTAATCTTGGCTGTTGGTCGAGATATATCAGACCTAGTAAAAACTCAAGAAAAGCTGAGCACCGAGTATTCAGAAAGAAAACGTTTTGAAAAAGCTTATTTAGGTGAAAAAGAGAAATTTGAAAAATTTGTAGATTTAGCACCTATTGGTATCATAATAAACGCAATAACTGATGGTAGGTTTGAGTTTGCCAATCAGGAATTCGAGAAAATTACTGGATATAATGCCGAAGAACTTAACCAAATGGATTATTGGCAACTCACCCCGAAAAAATACGCAGAGCAGGAGCAAGAGCAATTGGACTCTCTCTCTGAGTACGGTTATTACGGCCCATATCAAAAAGAGTACATTCACAAAAATGGTGAAGTATATCCTGTACTACTTTCGGGTATAAAAATTACAGACAGTAAAGGACAAGTATTCATTTGGTCTGTTGTACAAGATGTTTCATATCAAAAAAATAGTGAGCAACAACTACAACTAGCTAAGGACAAAGCCGATCTATTTGCACTACGTATGCAGTTAGCTAATGATTCAGCAGGAATTGGTGTTTGGGAGTGGGATTTAAAAACAGGAGTGCTAATGTGGGATAACTGGATGTACAAATTACATGGCATTACAGAATCTCAGTTTTCTGGGGCGTATGATGCATGGATAAATATTGTGCATCCTGACGACATTGAAAACATTAAAAACCAGTTAGAAGAAGCTATTAGTGGCAATGGTTCATATGATCCTGAATTTCGTGTTGTTCATCCGGATGGCAACATAAGAACGATGAAAGCAAGCGCCGAAATATTAAGAGATTCACACGGCGAAGCAATTAAGGTGGTAGGCGTAAACTACGATGTTACAGAGCGAGCTGATGCATTACGCGTTTTGTCAGAAGCAAAATTAGCCGCTGAAAATGCTGTAAAGGCAAAAAGTGACTTTTTGGCCAATATGAGTCATGAAATACGCACGCCAATGAATGCGATTCTGGGCGGTCTACAATTACTAAAAAACACTAACTTATCTACCGAATTGAGTACAGTGCTTAAAAATGCATCCTTCTCAGCCCATAGTCTCTTAATCATAATAAACGATATTTTAGATTATTCGAAAATAGAGTCGAATAAATTGCAAATTGAAAGTGTCCAGTTTTCATTAACCGAAGTACTGGAGTCAGTAAAGTATGATCTAGACTCTTTAGTTAGTGGAAAGCGAATTCAGTTTCTCGTTAATAAGGGGAAAAGCTACAACGAATACTGGATAGGTGACTTAGTTAGGGTTAAGCAGATTATATTAAATTTAGCGACAAATGCAGTCAAGTTCACAGAAAAAGGAAGTGTTCAAATAAACGTCAGCAGCCAACTCTATCAAGATAAACAAGCTATTAAGATTGAAATTATCGACTCCGGTATCGGTATGAGTAAAGAGGCTGTTGAGCATATTTTTGAGCGCTTTACTCAAGCTGATACCTCTACAACGAGAAAGTACGGTGGAACTGGGCTAGGTATGTCCATCACAATCAGCTTAATTGAAGTGATGGGGGGTAAAATGGATATTCAAAGTGCATTAGGAAGAGGCACAACGATAAGCCTTATTCTGCCTTTAGAACAAGTTGATTTTGCACCTGTTAATAAGGCAAAAAAAGCATTATCCGCCCCTAACTTAGAAGGTAAAAAAATATTAGTTGCAGAAGATAATAACATTAATAAAGTGCTAATAGAGGCAATGCTTAAACGAACTAATGCAAACGTTACAATTGTTGAAAATGGTCTACTGGCTGTCGAAGCGGTCCAATGCAACAAATTCGACTTAGTATTAATGGATATACACATGCCTATAATGGATGGTATTGAGGCCCAACAACAAATACAATCTTTAGATCCGAGCCTTACTGTAATGGCACTTACAGCAAATGTTATGGAAACAGATGTAGAAAACTACTATCGTAAGGGGTTTACCGCACATATTGCAAAGCCGATAGACATAAATAAATTGTATGGAACTCTGAAGCATTATTTCAATAGTTAAGAGTCTGATATTTTGCATTATTTAAATGCCCTTAGGTCATTTATGCTTTTAAAGAAATTTAACTGAAATAGGTTTATTGGCACGTGCCAGACTCTAACTTCGAGTCTGGCTTAGGTTCAAATTTAAGCATCGATCTGTTCTGATACTTCTAACGCATCATCAACTTCTATTCCCAAGTACCTGACAGTGCTCTCTAGTTTTCTATGGCCAAGTAGAAGCTGACAGGCTCTTAAATTTTTAGTTTTTTTGTAAATTAGTGATGGTTTGGTACGTCTCATTGAATGAGTGCCATATTGAGTCTTATCTAACCCAATTGAGGTGACCCAAGAGTCAACTATACGTCCATATTGACGGGTTGAAAGGTGTTCAGAGGAATGAATTCGTGACTTAAACAAGTAATCATAAGAATTGAGAGTGAATTGATCTATGAGCGCCACAATTGATTTCCTTGTATTTCCAGTAATTTCAAATTGAACAGGCATACCAGTCTTTTTTTGAACGACTATTGCCCGTGATTGGATTGTTTTCCCATGTGCGATGTCATTAACTTTTAGTGAAACTAAATCACACCCTCTTAGTTTGCTATCTATGGCTAGGTTAAATAGTGCTAGATCTCTTATTTTATGAAAAAGTTCCAGTCGTATTCGGATAGCCCATATTTGCTGTAATTTTAGAGGTAACTTTTGTCCTACAAGCTTATTTTTATTCCAAGGCTCTTTAGGCTGATATATAGTTAGCTGGTGCATTAGTTGTACTCCGGTGTTTATGGAGTTTTAAGCTTAGCTTGCTACAAAAGAATTCGGGTATGAGCGAATAGCGGTCAGTAAATAATTGTCATGCATAAACTCAATGTTTGACCCTACTTAATTTTTTACTAACTAAGAGAAGCTCCTTTAGTTAGGAAGAAAAAGTTACAAAATTAAAGTGTGCTAGTCTCTAGAGTATTATCAGGCTAAATGTTAATTCGACTTATAGTTAGTCGCTCGTTAAGCATGAGTTTACAATAACTGTATTGTTCTTTATGATAATTATACAGGGAGTAGTTAAATAAAATGATATATGGATAAGTAATTGGATATGATAAAAGAAATATTTTTAAAACTTACAAATAATTT
>NZ_WTKW01000356.1:0-4103 GCF_011378745.1 Pseudoalteromonas sp. Z1A6 | reverse complement strand
TATTTTTTAATTGGAGTGGCTGTCTAGTTTAGTTTTATTTTAGTTTTAGTTTTAGTTTAGTTTAGTTTTTTAGTTTTTAGTTTTATTTTGGCAATAAAAGAGGCATCGAAAAAATGGACGATGCCAATTCGAGACTGGCGTAATGCAATGAGTCTTTTTATCATTGAATTTGAGGAACGCCTCAGTAAGCATATTTAAAATCTAAAAACGGGCAGTTACACAGAATCCGTTACATGCTCCTTAAAGGCTATGCACTTCAGATTTTAATCTGCCACCTAATTCAGCATGCTTAAACAAATAATTAGCCCATTCTTCAGTATCTTTATCAGCATAATAATTAAACTCAATCGGTATTTTCGTTATAACTGATCTGATCGACTGATATAAATTAAGTTCAATTCGGGCTTAATTTATTTGTGCATAAGATG
Source organism: Pseudoalteromonas sp. Z1A6 (assembly GCF_011378745.1). NCBI lineage: Bacteria > Pseudomonadati > Pseudomonadota > Gammaproteobacteria > Alteromonadales > Pseudoalteromonadaceae > Pseudoalteromonas > Pseudoalteromonas sp. Z1A6. The sequence goes on along the minus strand of NZ_WTKW01000356.1, from coordinate 3,675 downwards.
TATGCCGATAGGGTAATAACGGTAGCGGCTCTCAACAGAGTCTTTAATATGTTCATTTTTATACTCTCTTTGCTATCAGCTTGGCGTTGCTTTCTTATCCCAAGAAAATTTTTGGAAAGGCTTATCCACAGGCGTTTTTGCAATGTGATTAACATAGTTACTGATCACTTTTTGAGACACACCAAGAATGATTTCTAATAACTGACGTTGAGCATAGCCTGCGGCGAAAAAAGCAGAAATATCTTCATCTGAAACATTACCTCGCTTACGAACCACATTCAGTGTCATATCCTGTAGGGCTTGAAGTTTCGGGGTTGGCATTGCTTTTTGATCTCTCAATGCTTCAGTTAATGACGGGTCAACTTTCATACTGTTTGCGATAGCGGTATGAGCAGGAACACAATAGGTGCAATTGTGTTCAACATTAATGGTTTGCCATACAACCGTGAGTTCGTCTTTATCGAACGATGTATTAGTAAAGAGTTTACCTAGCTCTTGATACGCCATTAAAAGCTCTGGTGCTTCGGCCATTACCCCGTGTAAATTAGCAATCATGCCATTTGTTTTAAGGGAGGCTGCTAGTATTGCTTTGCTTTTTTCTGGTGCTGTTTCTACGTTATGAATATTGAATGTGTTCATTTTTATGCCTCTTATATAGTGTAGTGGTATAATTTTCAGTCGTTATTGAATAGTTATTAAGTCGTTATTGTGAAACTAACTCTGTTAATATTTGCTTATAAGCCTCAACAGTGCGAGAGCCATTAACGAGTACTTCATTATTAAAAATTAAAGTGGGTACCACAGAAATCCCAAGCGTATGCCAGCTTGAAACCTTCTCAGCAATACGGTGTTGAGTTTTTGGGTTATCTAATACGTCAGACAAATCAGTTATCGATATACCCACTTTTTGAGCCAATTGCGCAAGTACATTTCTGTCTGAAATGTCTTTTTGGTCAGTAAAAAAGGTATTAAATAACTGCTCTTTCAGCTCAGTTTGTTTACCGGAGTCTTTTGCATAATCCAGCAAAGTATGCGCATCAGTCATATTGACGACACGTGACTCATCTGTGAAATTAAAAGTGAACCCCGCTTCCTTACCTAGCTTCGTGATATTGGCGCGATTTGCATCACCTTCTTGCTTAGTTCTTCCGTATTTACGCGTTCCATAATCGTAAATATTTTCACCTTCTGGTGCGATATCAGGATTAAGGAAGAATGGCTGCCATGCAATGGTAACCTTGTCTTGTAAGTCTAATTCAGAGATGGCTTGTTTTAGCCGCGTATAGCCTATTGCGCACCAAGGGCAAACGGCATCAGACACAAAATCTATCTTTATCTTTTTAGTCATAATATCCACCAAGTGGTTAATCATTGTTGATGGACGTATTATGAATTAACCTCTTGGATAGATAATCATGAGTTTTTTCCAATAATTGTGGAAGTATATGCCACAATAGATATCCGAATATATTGGGATAAGAGTTTAAAATAGCTTTAACACTTATTAATAAAGGCTTAAGTTAACACTCCTGACAACTGCGTTTCTGTTCGTGTTGACAGGAATGACAACAATGATAACGAAGTGAGAGGTTTTTTTATGGACATAGCAACTAGGCTTGACCTATTTCTTGATGTCGTCAGGCAAGGTTCATACACTAAGGCCGCTGATTTAAGGCTCATGGATAGATCTTCACTATCTAAACAAATCAAAATATTGGAAAGTGAGCTAGGTATTCGTTTGCTTAATCGCTCCACACGTTCACTTTCGTTGACAGAGGCTGGAAAAGAAGTATTAAAACAAGCTGAGTCGATCAGGCAGACTATTTCTGATACTCATCGTATTGTTGAGTCTTTTCATGGAAAACCTAAAGGCTTACTGAGAATAACGAGTCCTACCTTGTTCGGTAAGTTGTATGTGCAAAAAGCCATTGAAATATTCATGAAAAAATACCCTGATACAGATATTCAATTAGACCTTGATAACAAAGTATTGAATGTAATCGAAGACAGATACGATATTGCATTTCGAATTGGTGATGTACAAGATTCAAATTTAGTCGCTAGAAAACTGGCCAACAATAAAATTGCTATTTTGGCATCAAAATCATTCATTGAACAATACGGCACCCCTAAAACACCCGAGGAACTGGTTAAGTTACCTGCCGTTTTTTTCTCAAACGGTGGGCTTGTAGTCAATAAGATCCCAATTGGACGAGATTCAAAAAATGGAGAGTTTAGACTTTGGGAATTTAAAGGCAGATATAGAGTTAATGAACAAGAATTGGTGCTTGGTGCTATAAAGTCTGGGCTAGGCTTCGGTGTACTAGCCCTATATATGTTAGGTGACAATATAAAAAGATTTGATTTGGTACCGCTGCTAACAAACTACGCCTTACCGGAGCCTTTTGGTGCTTTCTATGCCGTATACCCTCATAGAAACCCAACACCATTAGTCAATAAATTCCTTGAGACTTTTAAAGAAACAATAGGAGACGTCCCTGTTTGGGAAAGCTACATCGATGATTACGCAAGTTACTATCAATAAATCATTTATCTATTTTTATCTAACATCAGTTCTTTACTGTGAGTTAAATAGTTAAACATATCGATATCACGAATTTTATTAGGTCCGCTTTGTTGGAAAACTTACCATTAGGATATCAACCGATAACATCAAAAAATCTAAAAACATACGGTTTGCTTGAACGGCTGGTTTTCGCTTAAACCAGATCAATCTAATTGGCTTAACCAGCTCAATAAACATAGTTACTAATCGAAATATAATGGCAAACACACCCGGCAATTACAAACAAATGCCAAATTGCATGGCTAAACTGTGTGCTTTTAGCACTGTAAAATAATGTCCCTAAACTATAAAAAATACCGCCGGCAAGTAGCCAGTAAAGTGCGTTTACATCAACACTTGAATAGAGCGGATATACAATAGCCAGTGCAAACCAACCCATGAGTAAGTAGGTGGCGAGTGATATTTTTTTATTACCGTTTTTTACAAGTACTTTGTATGCAACGCCCGCCAGTGCTACTGCCCATATAAAGGTAAGCGTAGCCCATGACCAAACACCGCTTAGCGAGATTAATAAAAAGGGGGTATAAGTGCCGGCAATGAGTAAGTATATGGCGCAGTGATCGCACTTTTTATAAAAGGCTCTTAAGCGCGGTTGAATACTGGCGTGGTACAAAGTGGATGACAAAAACAGCACAAATAGGCTGCTGCCATAAATTGCAGTACTAATATACGCTTTAGTGCTGGTGGCTTGGCTAAATAGATCCCACATTACAAATACGGCAAAAATAATACCGAGTGCATGGCTGATTACGTTTAGTTGTTCTTCTTTACGGGAATAAGGCGCTTCTAACGACATAACTGTTCCTACCACTATTGGAATTAATTTCAGTGTACAACTGTACGCTGAAAGTTTCAATCTTAGCTGTGAGTAATTCTAAATAACTTTATTTGATACGCTACTTTAGCTTTTACTTGATTTTAAAGAGAATTAATTCACTATGTTGGTGTCTAGTGTAATACATATTACGAGCTGAAATAACCATGAAACAAGATTTAAAAGCTGCTTTACTTACCGCTATTGTTTACCCTGGAGCGGGGCATTTTTCTTTAAAAAAACACCTAATAGGCGCTATTTTTGCGGGTGTATT
>NZ_WTKW01000355.1:0-4125 GCF_011378745.1 Pseudoalteromonas sp. Z1A6 | reverse complement strand
TCGCCACACTGCAAATTAACAAAAAAGAGTTCTAATAGATTTCATTGATATATTGGGGAAGTAGAGTATTTAGGCTGGTTAAAGTGTAAGAATAAAAGGTGATGTAAGTTAACAGCACCTATTTGAGTATTTACTTAGTTATGTAGTTTAGCTAAGTGGTATAAAACTGCTTAACCAATTGTTCTATATACATCAATACTACTATTGGTTAAAAGCCCAGTAACCTGCGTACCAAACGCTTTAAAGTGTGGCTCGTTTTTATGCGCTTCAAAGTGCTCATCAGACGCCCATTGTTCGCTAACTACATAGTCAGTATGCTCAGCATCACTTTTTACCGATAATTCATAACGTAAGCACCCTACTTCTTGGCGCGATGACTTTTGTAAATTTTCAAGTGCTGTAAGCATTACATCTGTATCAATATTTTTGCACGACAGTGCAGCTATAACCGTTAACATGTGTATTCCTTATAAAAGTTAAGGTATAGACAATCTACACCTTAAAATATTTGGTTTAACTTTGCGTTTGAGGTAAGTTTACTGATCCCACTGCGGCGCAAAGTCTGGTGTTGCTTGTCGGTCGCCACAATCTAAGCCATCAATGCGGGCTATGTCTTCATCATCTAATTTAACATGGTCGTTAAAGTTATCTTCCAAGTTTTTACGCTTAGTTGATGATGGAATTGTCGTCATGCCATTGGCGTTAACCCATGCTAAAACAACTTGTGCCGGGCTTGCATCATGCTTTTTAGCAATGTCGATAATGGTTTGATCTTTAAGCACCTTACCTACAACAAATGGCATATATGCTGTTACATGAATGTCGTGCTGGGCACAAAAAGCACGCAATTTAGTGTTAGTTAAGTACGGGTGTACCTCAACCTGATTGGTAAATATTTCACGTGAGTCAAGCGTTTGCATTGCTTCATTTAAGTTTGCAATAGTGAAATTAGAAACACCAATGTGCTTAGTTAAACCAAGCTGCTTTGCTTTTAATAATTCAGTAAGGTATTCACTCATTGGCTCGTCGTTAGCAGGCGATGGCCAATGAATTAGCAGTAAGTCGACCGAGTCTACTTGTAGCTTTTCAAGTGACTTTTTAACGCTTGGAATAAAGTCGCTTTTATTTAATTTGTTATTCCACACTTTGGTGGTTAAGAATATTTCACTGCGCGGAATATTGCTGTCTTTTATAGCTTGACCTACTTGCTCTTCGTTGCCATAAATTTGTGCGGTATCAATATGGCGAAACCCAACTTCGAGTGCCATTTTTACTGAGTTATAGGCAGTGTCGCCCTCTAATCGGAATGTTCCCATACCGAGTTCTGGCATTTCTATCACACGTTGTGTCATGGTTTATCCTTATAAAATAATCGGTTAAAAACAAGCTCTTTTAAAGCTTTACGAAATACACCTTTTACTTCTTATTACGACTGTCACTTAAAAATCTATGACCTCATAACAGGTATGAGGTCATTAATTTTAGTTTCAACCTTAACAGCTAAGACTTTATACTTGCTGAATTTCACGTTTATCATGCATACCGCTGTAACGCGTAACAGCAATTGCGCAAATTGATGATTTACAAAATCATAAGTTAATTGGTTTTAGTGACTCCCCTAAATTAAATACCTGGCCGTTAGTAAAGCCCGCTTTATTTACGTTTTCGCTTAGCGCAAGCAGCGGTGAAACAGTGCGCCAGCGGTGTATTGCAAACCAAGGTGTTGCGTTACTTTCTCACTTTATGATTGGCAATGACCTAAAAACAGGTAAATTAGTTGAAGTGTTACCCAATGCAATTAGCTCGCCAAATAACCGAGAAATTATACAAGCCATGTATTATAAAAAATAGTACGGTATCATCTTGAATTACAGCGTTTTTAGATTTTATAAAGCCTAGGCTTAGTTTATAAGCTCTGTATATTGATTTGCTTATTAAATGTTTTAACCGATTTTTTGACGCTTTTTAATAATCGAAAAGTATAAATAACAAAAGTAGTAATTAAAGGTATTAATCAAAATGGATTCTTTAACGCAGGTAGCATTAGGTAGTGCTGTAGGTTATGCGGTATTAGGCAACAAAGTAGGCCGAAAAGCCGTTTTGTGGGGCGCCACTTTGGGCACACTCCCTGATTTAGATGTATTTTTTCCTTATGGCGGCTCTGTAGAAGCATTTACTTATCACCGTGGCTTTAGCCATTCGTTATTAATACATTTATTAATTAGCCCGCTTATTGTATGGCTAATATTAAAAGTACACGCGGGAATGCAAACTTATAAAGTACGCTGGTTTTGGCTGGTGTTTTTGAGTTTATCTACCCACGCTTTACTAGACAGCCTAACGGTATACGGTACACAATTACTCTGGCCTTTTACTGAGTACCCCTTTGCGGTTTCTAGTGTGTTTATTATTGATCCCGCTTATACGTTTCCTTTATTGATTGGCGTAATATGTACGCTGATTCCCAAAATAAAAGCAGCAACGGCTTATCGTATAAATACAGCAGCCTTAGTTTTAAGTAGCCTATATTTATTCTGTGCTTTAATTTTAAAAATAAATATTGATAACAAGGTAAAAACGGCCCTCAATAACAGGCAAATACCAGTAAATGCGTATGTTAGTACGCCTGCTCCGCTAACTACTTTGCTATGGCGTATTGTTGTGATGTCTGACGGGCAATACTATGAGGGTTATGCATCAGTATTTGACGCGCCCAACGATGTTACTTTAACGGCTTATCAAACGACGCCTTCATTGTTAAATAATATTAGCGATGAATGGGCTATAAAACGCTTGCAGTGGTTTACTAAAGGGTTTTATTCGGTACGCCAACAGCAAAGCAATATTGTACTTTCTGATTTACGTATGGGTATGGAATGCAACTATGTGTTTAATTTTGTAGTGGGTCAAAAAAATGATTCAGAAGTAAACCTTGGTAACTTTGAAAAAATAAGTCAAAGGCCAAAATTAAACAATCTTCATAAAATATGGAACAGAGTTTGGCAACCAAATGTGTCTTTAGCATCACCCGCTGCAAAAAATGACTGCAATAGCGAATAACGGCATATTATAAAATTCGTACTAGCATGAGGAAGTTAAGTGAAGTTCAAGCAGCAATTAAACTAAACAGTTCACTAAAGTGATTGCTGCTTTTTTTGCTGATACATTGCAACATCAGCATCTTGAATCATATCCTCAACTGATTTACCTGTATCGTGTTTAAAGTGTGTTACTCCTACACTGTAATCAATTTTGTATGGCTTGTTTAAGGTATTATTAGCATGCGCTATTGCATCCGCAAACCTTTGTAAAACAAACTCTGCTTTTGTCTCGTCTGAGTCGCTTAACATCGCAACAAATTCATCTCCGCCAAGTCGACCTATGACTTCACAATCACGAAATGAACTAAGCATAATTTGTGCAAATTTATTTAATACAAAATCGCCTTCGTGGTGTCCATAAATATCATTAATTTGTTTAAACTTATTGAGATCAAACAATATAAACGACATTGATACTTTGTTTCGCCTACATACATTTAGCGTATGTTCGGCAAGGTTTAAAAAGCCACGTCGATTAGAGATTCTTGTTAACTCATCAATTGTGGCTAGTTGAATTGATTGAATTTCTCGCTCGACTAACGTGCCTAAATCTCTTAGTAATTGTTTTTCTTCATCATTGAGTTGTCTAGGTTTATTATCGGCAAGGCACAAAGTGCCTATAATGACTCCTTCCCTTAATTTTAAAGGAAAGCCTGCATAAAAGCGTACTTTAGGATCGCCTGTAACAAAGGGATTATCAAAAAACCTTTCGTCCTTTGCTGTATCTGGGATTATTAATAACTCGTCCTGATTTATGGTGTGGCCACAAAATGAGGTTTCGCGAGGAAGCTCAGGCGCATCAAGCCCCTGCCTTGATTTAAACCACTGGCGGTCTTCGTCAATCAAAGTAACCAATGAAATAGAAACATTAAACATACGCTTGGCAATACGAGTAACACGATCAAAGCGCTCTTCATGAGACGTATCTAGAATTTTTAATGCTCTAAGCGCGTGTAATCGCTCAGCTTCGTTATTTGGAATCTCAGGTTTAATCATTAAAGCTCTATTAATTTTAAATATTTTA
>NZ_WTKW01000354.1:0-4159 GCF_011378745.1 Pseudoalteromonas sp. Z1A6 | reverse complement strand
AGCCATAACTGTGTTATGGCTTTTGCTTTTTTTTATGAAATATTAGTATGCTTAACACGTTCTATTAGGCACTGTTTTATTAATTTTATAACATTAGTTTTAGTAGAATGCAGAAAAAGCAGTAACTTGTTCATCACCCAATGGTTAGGAAATACAGTGTTTAAGCAATTTAAAAATAAAGTGATGGTGGCGCCAACAGCTATGGCCGGTTTAGCTTTGGGTATTGCCAGTATGGGGTGGACATGGGAAAACGTTTTAAATTTAAATAATTATGGACAATATCTGGGAGCGCTATTAGCTGGCGTATTAGTTTTACTTTTGGCTGCTAAATTTTTACTGCACCCAGATTTATTAAAAGCTGATTTAGCACATCCCGTTGCAGGAAGTGTGATCCCGACATTTGCAATGGCTAACCTGGTTATTTCAAAATCAGTGGGGCAATTTGACCCATTAGCTGGCGACATTATGTGGGTTTTAGCTTTTGTGCTGCACTTTACATTTTTGTTGAGCTTTTTATATCAGCGAGCAAAAAAGTTTAACTTTGAAGATATGGCGCCCAGCTGGTTTGTGCCACCGGTGGGTATTATTATTGCAGATGTTACTTTTTCGGGAAATCCGACATTAGCGTGGTTAGCCTATAGTGCGCTGGTTATTGGCATATCAGCGTACAGTACTATACTGCCAATTATGTTTTATCGTTTTTTAATAGCATTAAAAAGTGATTACGAAATACAGCCAACACTTGCCATTTTAGCCGCACCTGCCAGTTTAACATTAGCGGGGTATTTTCATATAGCGGCCAATCCATCACTAACTATAGTGGGAGTATTATTTACATTAGCGATAATAAAAACACTGATTGTTTATGTGTTATTTATAAAGTTATTACGCAGACCTTTTACGCCGAGCTACGCTGCTTTTACATTTCCAATGGTTATTGGGGCAACTGCATTATTTAAAATGAAAGACTGGATGCAAAGTATAAACCTCGCAATGCCATATGTAGATACAGTTAATTACTTAGCTACGTTTGAACTTATAGTTGCCACGGCAGTAGTTGGTTATGTAAGTGGTCGGTACTTTTGCCACTTTAAATTATCAAAGCAACGGGTAGCGTAGAGTTACTCTTGGATTACCTCTGGCTCATTACTTTCTTGTTCAGCTAGTTTTTCGCGCTCAGCTTTTGACACATAACCAGGTTTGTTGCTTTTATGTAGTTTAGCGTTAGTGCGTTTATCTTTCTTTTGAAATTTAGTGACGATTTTTTTACGACGGTTCACAATTAAATACCCTGTTAATTTTAAGTCGCGCATTATACATTCATCCTCATAAAAGCTGCTATATAAATATTCAGCTTAAGTTACCTGTGTGTTTAGCGTAAAGAGCTATAAGTAAGCGCTTCATAGCGTTATAATTACCGCTCTTAGTTATTAATTAAATGGGAATTGTTTTGAAAAAGTTAGCTTTAGCCAGTATTGCTTTATTTGCGTTTGGTGCTCATGCGCAGTTAAATAAAAATATTGATAGCGTTGCCGATTACGCAGTAGATACCTACCAAAATGCTCAAATACACACTCTTACCAATTTAGTTGCCTTTCCTACGGTTAATAAAGCGAATATAAAAACGCCACAAAACCAAGATTTTATTGGCTTTAAAGCCCTGTTAAAAATGAAAGCCGCAGAGCTTGGTTTTGACTACCAAGATTTAGGGTACACCGTATTAATTGGTATGGGCGAGCAAAGCGAAAAAGTAACGGTAGTAACGCATGGCGATGTGCAACCTGCAAATGCTAGTAAATGGAAACAAAGTCCTTTTATTATAGATACCTCTGAGCCTGGTAAATTAGTTGGTCGTGGTACAGAGGATGACAAAGGTGCAATAGCAACCGCGCTTTACGCCATGAAAGCAATTAAAGATAAAGGCATAACGCTTAATAACCGCATTGAGCTGATGATTTATCTTGCTGAGGAGTCTGATTGGGGCCCGCTCACGGAGTTTATGAAAACATATGAGCAACCAAAATATGCAGTAACAATTGATGCATCATACCCCGTAGTGGTTGCCGAGAAAGGCTGGAGCTTAATAGCTCCTACCTTTAAAGCGACATCACCACAAACGGGTGTGTATGTAAAAGATGTAGCTGGCGGTGCGTTTAGAAGCCAAATTCCAGAAGATGCAAGCTTAGTACTTCACAATGCAGATGCTGCACTTATTAATACATTAAAAGCAAAAGCCAAAACATTAAATAAAGTTGAGTTTAACTTTAGTGAGCAAAATGATGGATTAGCCATAAATGTTAAAGGCATGTCGGCGCATTCATCAGAGCCAGAGTCGGGTATAAATGCGATTGCTTATTTAGCTGAGTTATTTAAAGGTGTGGAGCTTGAAAATAACAGTGACGGCGAGCTAATCGACTTTGTGAATCAGTTAATTGGTTTAGATATTCACGGTAAACAGTTTGGCGAAATAGCCTATAAGCACGACTTTATGGGCCCGATGACAGTGGCACCAACCGTTATTGAGCGCGATGGTAATGCACTAACACTTGCTGTAAATGCGCGCCGCCCTATGGGTAAAGACGAAGCTGTACTACAAAAGCAAATTGACGATGCACTCGCTAATTGGCAGGCAGCTAATAACGTAACCCTTGCTAATATAGAGACGATTATTGGCACACCGATGCTACTTGATGGCGCGCCACATGCGCAAAAGCTGCTTGATATTTTCAAGCATTTTACGGGCGACGAAAAAGCTGACTTTGTATCAATAGGTGGTGGCACTAATGCAAAGCTGTTTGATAACGCAGTGTCGTTTGGCCCTTCAATGCCAGGTAAACGTTACACGGGTCACTCAGAGCATGAGTTTATGACCATTGAGCAACTAGAGCTTAATTTACGCATGTACACAGCGATGATGATAGAGCTGGGTAATATGTAGTTTAAGCGTACTTAGATTCAATAAGGTTTAATAATAGGTGTTGAGTACTAATCAGCACCTATGTCCTTAAAATTTACCTCAGGCAAGTTTTCAAAGCTTGGTTTGGCAAATAAATACCCCTGCATAAGCTCAACACCTGCGTTTTTAAGCCATATATACTCTTCTACGGTTTCAATCCCTTCAGCCAGTGCCGTTATGTTTAAGTCGCGAAACATATTTAAGCAATGAGTTACTATTAATTGGCGTTTTTTATCGTTGCTTATATCGCGTATTAGCGCCATATCAAGCTTGATAATATCCGTTTGAAAGTCAGCCAGTAGATTTAAACCAGAATAACCTGCGCCAAAGTCGTCAGTCGCGGTTTTAAACCCGAGAGACTGATAGTAATCAACAACGCGCTTTATGTGTGCGGTGTCTTCTATTTTTTCTACTTCAGTAAATTCAAACATAATATTTTGAATTGGGAAGTTATACTTTTTTGCAGCTTCTAGTGTGGTGCGTATACATCGCTCAGGTTTATAAATAGCATTAGGTAAAAAGTTAATGCTTAGCATTGATGTTATGCCCAGCTTTGCGGCTAATTGAATGGCTTTAATGCGACAAAGCTGATCAAACGCATAGCGGTTGTCTTCATTCACCTTTGAAATAATAGAATAAGCAGACTCGCCATTTAAACCCCTAACCAGTGCTTCATAGCCATAAATAAGGTTAGTTTTACAGTTTATAATGGGTTGAAAAGCCATTGAAAAATCAAATTCGAGATCGTTAGTATCAGCGCAGTTGTTACATGTCACTTTTTCGAAATCTTTTGATTTTTCGCTCATTTAGCTCATCCTTTAATGTTTATTTGTTTAAGGTTAGTTGAAATTAGAGCCTAACACAAACAGATTAAAGTATTGGGTTTTATGTATTGAAACATGATAAACAACTATATTTTTAGGTGGGGAGGAATGACTAATGTCATGCTATTTAATGACATTTAGCAGCTGTGCATGGTGCTTATTAAAACAATAATAGTGGCATACATTATTTGGAGAATAAAAATGAGCAGCACAATTACATTAGGCAAAAAAATTAAAACATATCTACTTATTTTAACTTTGCTCACCGTTATAAATTTACTGACTTCACCTAGTTATATGTGGGTAGTATGGCCAGCGCTTGGGATGGGAATTGGGCTAGTAGTCAGTGCTTTGAGTAAGAATAAACCTAGAGATATTT
>NZ_WTKW01000353.1:0-4160 GCF_011378745.1 Pseudoalteromonas sp. Z1A6 | reverse complement strand
AAGGCCGCTATAGCGGCCTTTTTAGTTTATATAGTAGCGCTAAATTATTTAGCGTCTAAAAAGCTTTTCAGTAAATCTGAGCGAGAAGGGTGGCGTAATTTACGCAGCGCTTTCGCTTCTATTTGACGAATACGTTCACGTGTTACGTCAAACTGTTTACCTACTTCTTCTAAGGTGTGGTCGGTATTCATATCAATACCAAAACGCATACGTAGTACTTTAGCTTCACGGGCTGTTAGGCCTGCTAGTACATCGTTAGTTGCGCCACGAAGAGACTCCATTGTTGCCGAATCGATTGGCGAATCAATAGTAGTATCTTCGATAAAGTCACCCAAGTGAGAATCTTCATCATCACCGATTGGTGTTTCCATTGAAATTGGCTCTTTAGCAATCTTAAGTACCTTACGGATTTTATCCTCAGGCATCATCATGCGTTCTGCTAATTCTTCTGGATTTGGCTCACGACCCATTTCCTGTAACATTTGACGAGAAATACGGTTAAGTTTATTAATCGTTTCAATCATATGTACTGGAATACGGATTGTTCTTGCTTGGTCAGCAATAGAGCGAGTGATTGCTTGACGTATCCACCACGTAGCATAAGTAGAGAATTTATAACCACGGCGATATTCAAACTTATCAACCGCTTTCATCAGACCAATGTTACCTTCTTGAATTAAATCCAAGAATTGTAAGCCACGGTTTGTGTATTTTTTAGCAATTGAGATTACAAGACGTAAGTTAGCTTCAACCATTTCTTTTTTCGCACGGCGTGCTTTCGCTTCACCAATGCTCATTCGACGGTTAATGTCTTTAATACGCTCAATGCTTAAACCTGTTGTTTGTTCAATAACAGATAATTTATTAATGCTACGAATGATTTCTGGCTTAACTTCTTCAAGTTTAGCTGAATACTTTTCGTTACCTGAAATTTCTAAATCAACCCAAGAAGCATCAGTTTCGTTGTTAGCAAAGTGCTTAACGAATGTTTTCTTCGGTAATTTAGCAATTTGAACAGCATGTTTCATGATTAGACGTTCTTGAACGCGAACTCTATCCATCATTTCACGCATGTTATTTACCATGCGGTCAAACTGTTTAGGTATTAATTTAAAGGTTCTGAAAAGCTCACCAATTTCAAAAATGGCGGCTTGTGATTCAGGATGCGAACGACCTTTAGCTTCAAACGTATCACGTGCTTTATTGTATAAATCACGTAAGTTTTCAAAGTGAATACGAGCTTCTTCAGGATCTGGACCTGTGTCTACTTCTTCTTCATCTTCGTCATCGCTATCAGCATCATCTTTGTCATCTTTATCGTCATCATCAAGTTGCTTAGCACTTAATTCTGAACCGATGTTAGTTGCTGAAATTGGCGCTGTATCTTCATTCGGATCGATAAATCCAACGATGATATCGCTTAAGCGCATTTCTTCAGCTTCAAACTTGTCCCACTGCTCTAGCAGGTAAGTGATTGCTTCAGGGTACTCTGCAACAGAAATCTGTACTTGGTTAATGCCTTCTTCAATACGTTTAGCGATTACAATTTCGCCTTCACGTGTAAGAAGTTCAACAGTACCCATTTCACGCATGTACATGCGAACCGGGTCCGTTGTACGGCCGATTTCTTTTTCTACAGTTGCAAGTGCTGCAGCGGCAGCTTCAGCTGCGTCTTCGTCTGTCGTTGTTTCTTGCATCATTAATTCATCAGCATCAGGCGCGTTTTCGCTAACCTTGATACCCATATCATTAATCATGCTTATGATATCTTCTACTTGATCTGAGTCTATAATGTCTTGTGGAAGGTGATCATTTACTTCTGCAAAAGTTAAGTAGCCTTGCTCTTTACCTTTTTGAATCAGAAGTTTTAATTGTGACTGAGGAGTTGGATCCATAGAGATTGTTTCTTCCACTCTGATAAGTTGATACAACAGGCGCCATCATGTAGTTTGCATTAAAGCCAACTAGAATAATGTGACGCAGTGAATAGCACAGTATAACAGTTTAAATCAATTTTGACTAGGGTCTGTTGGCCTTTCAGGATTAAAGTTTGTTCTATCCAAGGGTGGTTTAATCGCGGCGCCAGGTTTGTAACCTAGTGGGCTAAGTCAAAACCGGGCAACAAAGAGTAAACCTCCCTTGGGACGAACCCAAAGGGCAGCGCGTGTTCGGCATTTATGCTGCGTTATCGCCTATTTATGTGGAATAACCACACTACATAGGCTCTGCCTTGTCTAAATACCAAACACACTGCTGTAAACTTAACCTCGAAAGATAAACAGACCCTAACTGTTAGTGGCTTTTAACGCTGTCATTAACAAATGACACTCAAGTCTTTCGTCGCTACTAAGGCCTTGAGTCTTGTCCTTTATTAATAGGGTCTCGAGTCGATAATTTAAACACTGATCTTCAATAAACTTGAAAGTATTTTTAAAAACCGTCTCTAAACGTTCTTCATTTATTTCGTGTTGCCACGTTGCAAGCTTTATTAATGGCTCATAATCTTCAGTTCCTCTGAAAAACTCGAGCAGTTGCGCGGTGGTCACATTTTCTTTTTCTAGGGCTTGTTCTTGTAAGCGTAATAACAAGCCTATGCCAGCAATATTCATTTGTGCGAGTTCAGGTAGGTACGGCACGCTTTTAGCTAAATTAGGGTGCTGAATTAAAATACCAATCGCTTGGCGCATCGGTGTTATTTTAAATTTACGCTCAATCGAATGCTGCTGCTTAGGTGTTTTTAAACGATTATTAAGTTGCTCTCGTGTTCTGCCGATTAAACGACCTAATTGTTCAAGAATGTTTTCTTGGTAAAATTCACTAGGAATTTTTTCAATTAGTGGAAGTGCGGCACTGAGGAGCTTAGCTTTTCCTGAGTCGAGTGTTAAATCAACTTCTTGGCCTAATTTATTAAACAGTACTTTGGTAAAGTCATCTGCTTGGCCTAGGCGCAGTTCAAATTGTTCTTTACCTTCTTTTTGCACTAACGTATCTGGATCTTCACCATCGGGTAAAAATGCAAATTGCAGTGCTTTACCATCATTTAAGTAAGGAAGTGCGTTTTCAAGCGCTCTCCAGGCAGCATCGCGACCAGCTCTGTCACCATCGTAACAACAAATTACTTTATCAGTAGTTCTAAACAATGTGTGCATGTGCTCGCTTGTTGTTGCAGTCCCCAGTGATGCTACAGCGTATTCAATTCCTTGCTCTGCTAGGGCAACAACATCCATATAACCTTCAACAATCATGACATGGTCAAGCTTTTTATGGGCTTGCTTTGCTTCATAAAGTCCATAAAGTTCAAAGCCTTTATGGAAAATTCGGGTCTCCGGCGAGTTTAGATATTTTGGTCCTTGGTCGGCTTGCATTACACGCCCACCAAAGGCAATAACGCGCCCACGCTTATCGCGAATAGGGAACATTAAACGATCGCGGAAAAAATCAAACTGCCTACCAGGTGTTTTTTCTGATGCTAGTTTTAATTCAACTAATTGCTCTTTTTGTTCTTTGTTGCGGCCAAGTTGTAGGCATAGCCCGTCCCACTCGCTGGGAGCATAGCCAATCATAAACTTTTTAACTGTTTCGCCACTTAAACCACGGCCTTTTACATATTCAATAACGGCGGCAGAATTACTGTGGTGTTTTAATTGATGCTGATAAAAACGTGCAGTATGAAGCATTAAGTCGTAATCAGAGCGCTTTTGCGCAGCTGTACGTTCTGGTGCTGAGTTTGTGCCCTGCTCTCGAGGTACTTCTAAGTTAAGCATGCTGGCTATTTCTTCAATAGCGTCTACAAACTCAAGTTTTTCGTACTCCATTACAAACGAAATAGCATTGCCGTTAGCGCCACAACCAAAGCAGTGATAAAACTGTTTGTCTTGCGATACGGTAAATGAGGGGGATTTTTCGTTATGGAAAGGGCAGCAAGCTTGATAATCTTTACCTGCTTTTTTTAGACCTACTTTTGAGTCTATCAGGTCGACAATATCGGTTCTGGCAAGTAAATCATCTATAAAGTTACGTGGGATCTTTCCAGCCATTAGTAAAATACAGTCCTGAAATAATAAGAAGAATAACAAATATGAAATTTACTTTTTATACTTGCGTGGTGCAAAGTATAGCGTGCTTTAACTTACCAAAATGATAGCAAAATAAATAGGGAA
>NZ_WTKW01000352.1:0-4201 GCF_011378745.1 Pseudoalteromonas sp. Z1A6 | reverse complement strand
AAATACAGACATAAAAAAACCGCTTATTCAGCGGTTTTTTTTGGCATTTACTTATTATTTAATAACACGTAAATGAGAGCCTTTTTTCTTCTCAGGCTTTTCTGGTGGTGTTTCATCAATATACTCAGCTGATGAATCAACACTTTCAAGCTCTGGCACAAAATCGTCTTCGTCCTCTAAAAACTCATCTGCGGTAAAGACTGTTCCTTCGCCATTTTCACGCGCGTATATTGCAAGCACAGCACCTAGAGGTACATACACTTGCATTGGCTGACCACCAAAGCGCGCACTGAAGCTAAGTTGGGTTAAGTCTAACGAAAACTGTGTGACCGCTGATGGACTTATGTTTAAAACAATTTGTCCGTCTTGAACAAATTGTGTTGGCACTTGTACATTTGCAAATCCAGCGTCTACCACTAAATGCGGTGTACACTCGTTATCGACTATCCAATCAAAAAAAGCACGTAATAAATAAGGACGATTAGGCGTCATTATAAACGGATCTCACGCTCAGCTTCAGTTAAAGAGGCTTGGAATGACTCACGTTCAAATAAACGGATCATGTACTCTTTAAGCTCTTTAGAACCTGCACCATTAAGCTCAATACCAAACTCTGGTAAACGCCATAATAGTGGAGCTAAATAACAGTCTACTAAGCTAAACTCTTCACTCATAAAGTAAGGTGCTTCGCTAAAAATAGGTGCTACAGCAAGCAATGCTTCTGTTAGCTCTTTACGAGCTTGAGCTGCATCTGATGTGTTGTTACTGATTTTGTCAGCTAGGCTGTACCAATCTTTATCAATACGATGCATCATTAAGCGGCTACGACCACGCATTACCGGGTAAACAGGCATTAGTGGAGGATGAGGAAAACGCTCATCAAGGTATTCCATGATGATGTTTGCCTGGTATAAACCAAGCTCACGGTCAATCAGTGTTGGCACTGTACCGTAAGGGTTAATTTCGTGAAGTGCTTCTGGCAAATTATCTTTTTCAGCCAAATGAATATCTACACTTACACCTTTTTCCGCAAGTACAATACGTACTTGGTGGCTATACATACAGTTAGCACCAGAAAAAAGGGTCATTACAGGGCGCTTATTGGCAGCTACGGCCATGCCTATACCTCCATTAAATAACTAAAACAGCAAAAGGGGCTTAAGCCCCTATTGCAAAATTACCTTTAAAAATGTTCAACTTAATGAACATCTCTCCAGTATTCTTTCTTAAGCATAAATGCCAAGATAAATAGGATGATTAAAAATCCAATTACCTTAATACCTAGCGCTTCCGATTCAAGACGTGAAGGTTCACCCACGTATTCAAGGAAGTTCGTTAAATCACGAGCCGCATGGTCATATTCATCTACGCTTAATTCACCCGAACCATCTGTTTCAGTAGCAATAACTTTGGTCACAGTGTGACCATGTTCTTCTACTTCTTTAGTGATAGGCGTTGGTAAACCTTGTAGTTCTTGAAGAACGTGAGGCATACCTACCGATGGGAAAACAATATTGTTAACCCCAAACGGGCGAGATTCATCTTTATAAAACGATTTTAAGTACGTGTAAATATAATCTGGTGATTTTACACGAGCAATTAGTGTTAAGTCCGGCGGAGCCGCACCAAACCATTTTGCTGCATCGTCTTTTTTAATCGCATTTGTAATATGGCTACCTACTTTAGAACCGTCAAAAATCAACTGCTCTAAACCAACTTCTGTTGGGATACCAATATCACGAAAAGTACGTTCATAACGTTGATACTGCATTTGGTGACAACCAAGGCAGTAGTTCATGAACAACTTTGCACCGCGTTGTAAAGATGGTTGATCAGTAAGGTCGTTATTCGCTTCCATTAAAGGAACCGACGGACCTGCTGCCATAACCATGTTAGGTAACAAGTTTACTGATAAAGCAAATAAACCAATAATAAGCTTTTTCATCATTTCGTTAACCTCTCTGGCAATGGCTTAGTTTTTTCGTTCTTACTGTATACAAATAACAGTACGAAGAACATAAAGTAAGTCACAGTACAGATTTGAGAAATAATCGTTTTCAGATCAGTCTGTGGAGTTGCACCCACCCAACCTAAAAGAACGAAAGTTACAACAAAACCTGCAATGTTCCATTTATGGAAACCACAACGGTAACGAACCGATTTAACTCTACCACGGTCTACCCAAGGTAGTAACGCAAGTACCACAATCGATGCACCCATCGCTGCAACACCAATTAACTTATCTGGGATTGCACGTAAGATTGCATAGAATGGTGTAAAGTACCAAACCGGGAAAATATGCTCAGGTGTTTTAAGTGGGTTAGCTGCCTCGAAGTTTGGACCTTCTAAAAAGAAGCCATTCATCGCAGGCATAAAGAACACAACCCAACAAAACAATATTAAGAAACCAACCACACCCACAATATCTTTTACTGTGTAGTAAGGGTGGAACGGTATCGCATCAACAATATCTTTCTTGTCAGTGTAATACTCGTGAAATTTAAATTTAGGCTTATCTTCTTCAGCTACTGAGCCTTTCTTACGTTTAATCTCAATACCTTCAGGGTTGTTCGAACCCACTTCGTGTAGAGCAACAATATGTAAGAAAACTAAGATTACAATAACCAGTGGCAGTGCAATTACATGTAATGCAAAGAAGCGGTTAAGCGTTGCACCTGATATTACGTAGTCACCACGGATCCAAAGTGTTAAGTCATCACCAATTACCGGAATCGCCCCGAATAATGAAATGATTACCTGCGCACCCCAGAACGACATTTGCCCCCATGGTAATAAATACCCCATGAATGCTTCAGCCATTAGCGCTAAGAAAATAAACATACCAAATAACCACAATAACTCACGTGGTTTTTGATAAGAACCGTAGATCATGCCACGGAACATATGCATATATACAACGATGAAAAACGCTGATGCACCTGTTGAGTGCAAATAACGTAGTAACCAGCCATATGGTACATCACGCATGATGTACTCTACTGAGGCGAATGCGCCCTCAGAAGATGGAACAAAGTTCATCGTCAACCAAATACCAGTTAGTATTTGGTTTACTAGTACTAACATGGCTAATGAGCCAAAAAAGTACCAGAAGTTAAAGTTTTTAGGTGCTGGATACTGTGCAATATGCATGTTCCAAACACGTGTCATTGGGATACGGTCGTCGATCCAACCAATAATCTTACCAAACATTAGGCTGCCCCTTTTTCTTCGCCCACTAAAATAGTGGTCTCATCAAGAAAAGTATAAGGTGGTATTTCTAAGTTTAATGGAGCAGGTACCGATTGAAATACACGGCCAGCCATATCAAATTTAGAACCATGACACGGGCAATAGAAGCCATCATCGGTTCCTTCAACTTTTTCACTAAAGTTACCTTGGAAAAAGCCAGGTGAACACCCTAAATGCGTACAAATACCTACAGCCAAAAAGATCTCTGGACGTAATGAACGGTAATCATTTGTTGATGATTCTAATTGTTGTGGCTCTTGCGAATGCGGATCACGAAGTTGACCTTCATGTTCTTTCATTTGCTCAAGCATTTTTGGGGTACGTGATACAACCCATACAGGTTTACCACGCCACTCGACACGTATTAATTGTCCAGGCTCAAGTTTGCTGATATCTACTTCTACAGGCGCACCCGCAGATTTAGCTCGCTCACTTGGATTCCAAGACGCAATAAAAGGAACAGCAGCCCCAGCCGCACCAACACCACCTACAACAGAGGTAGCTATGGTTAAAAAGCGACGTCGGCCATTGTCTACAGGCGCATTGCTCATCCACTTATCTCCACTATGATTCTCAACACTTGCTATATTGAGAACATCAGTTACAGCAGGTTAATTATTCGAAATTTTTAAAATAGAAGCGATCATAATTAAAACCCTTGATTAAAACAAGGTTATTCAAAGCCTCATGCTCATAAACCTGACTTGATCAAAAATTCGATTAAGCTAGCTCGAGAATAAAGCCGAACGACTATAATAACGCTTCTGTAAAAACAATATACTGACCAAGATCAACACCACTAAGAAGAAACAGTAAAAAACTGTACATAGTGTTGTTAAACCGCTCATTTTACTTACCGGACAATTGTAGCAAAAAATTCCACCAATTAACTGATGGATTTAAACTAATTACGATAATTATTTAACTTTTTTGCAGCTATCTGAGTGTTTTT
>NZ_WTKW01000351.1:0-4201 GCF_011378745.1 Pseudoalteromonas sp. Z1A6 | reverse complement strand
CTATTTTATAAATAACGGCCTTTAAAATAATCAAATTTATTTAATTAATTATTTAGTATATTAATTACTTGGTATATGCACGTGGCATTTGTGAATCTGTCGTATAACGGTCACGCAGTTTATCTTGGCGAGATTGTGTAGACACTTCAACGCCATTAATAAACATTTTATTCACGTGGCTGCTGAGTTCAAACGGGTCATTACTCCACATTACTACATCAGCAGCTTTACCTACTTCAAGGCTACCTGCATTAATACCAAATACATCAGCAACGTTTGATGTAACCGCTTTTAACGCACCTTCTTGGCTCATACCATACGATACTGCATTACCAGCATCAAAACGCAGCTGGTAAATGTTGTGACTTGCATCACCACCTACCGTTAATAATACTTTAACGCCTGCTTTTTCTAGCAAACCTGCATTATCTAAACTCGCATGAAGCGAATCAAAACTTGCTGGTAAGCTGTCCATTGCACTAATAATTACTGGGATATTTGCTTTAGCAACGCGCTCTTTAACTACAACAGCGTCTTGTGCGCCGTTAAGTACTAAGTTAATACCAAATTGCTCTTTTACTTTAATAAGCTCAATAATATCAGCCGCACGCGATACGCCAACCACTAATGGCATTTCGCCACTGAGGACTTTTGCCATTACTTTGTCTTCAGTACTTGGCTTGTCGTCATCTTTTTTAGCTTTTTTACCGGCTTTAGTTTTGTGCTCATCAAGTTTATTAATAAGTGTTTGCAAAGTAAAAGCACGAGAACCTTTACTGCACTCACCTAAGTAAACAATTAAAGCCGCTTGTTTTTGCATGTTGCTGTCAAAACTACCACTTAAATCAACAACACTAGCAAGGCCCGAAAAAATACTATCGCCACCATGAGGAGTAATTACATCGCGTGTTACGCCGCCCTTGCGAGCGTAAGGAATTAAGCTCGAATGTGCGTTGTAAGCAAGGCTTACGTCAAAATCAATACCTGCTTTTTCCTCGCCTGCATCGCGAGAGCCCGCAACGGCACTTACTTCAACTAAACCAAGCTGGTTAATACTTGCAATAAAGCCCGGAGTTACAATTTGACCTTTTGCATCAATAATTTCATCGGCTTTAATTTCAGTTGGGTTAATCGCTGTGATTTTACCATCTGTCATTACAATGCTTGCCGCTTCTAATACACCTTGATCTGATGACGTATGCAATGTTGCATTAATAATTGCTAGCGATTGTGCGCTTACAGCACCAGATGCTAATAATCCTGCAGCAACCAGAGAAAGCGAAAACGAACGTGATAAATTTTTCATTCTGGGTGCTCCTTATTGTTGACCTAACATAAAATCACTTGTTGCTTGATACGCGCTGTCGTTTCTATCGTAAACTTTTGCACCATCAACAAACACTTGTTCAGCTTTAGCATAAACACTAAATGGGCTTTGATTCCAAATAACTACATCGCCCTGTTTACCGGCTTCTAGTGAACCTGTTTTGTCATCAATACCAAGTGATTTAGCCGCGTTAGCCGTGATCCATTTAATAGCGTGCTGCTCAGAAATATCAAAACCATTTTCGTTAGCACGGTACATAACCTTGCCCGCTTCTTGGTTTAAGCGCTGAATTGTTGTATCTGAATCTGAGTGAACAACCGCACATGAATTTTTAACCGCATCAACAATCGCTACGTTTTCTTGAACCATGTCGTAGGCTTCCATTTTAAAGCCCCACCAGTCTGGCCAAAGTGCAGCACACGAGCCATTCTCAGCAAGTAGGTCAGCAATTTTATATGCTTCTACACCGTGATGGAACGTACCCGCGTCGTAATTAAACTCTTTTGAAAGGTCAATCATCATTGCCATTTCTTCGGCTTTATAACAATGATTATGAATACGTACTTCACCTTCAAGCACACCACGCAGCGTATCGTGTTTAATGTCACGTACTGGTGCTTCTGGGTTTAAACCTGCTTCATAATCGGCATCGTATTTATCCCACGCACGTTTGTACTCAGCGGCTTCAGCCCACGCCATACGATAACCAGCCATATTACCCATACGAGTTGAAGGCAATACACCTTGACGACCATAAACACGTTTAGGGTTTTCACCACACGCCATTTTTAAACCATACGGCGCCTCTGGAAATTTCATGCCTTGCATAGTGTGTGCAGGGACGTTTTTAAGCGTAACGCCGCGTCCACCAAATAAGTTAGCTGAGCCTGGTAAAATTTGTAGAGAAGTAATGCCGCCTTCGCGAGCACGGTTAAAGCCTGGATCTTGTGGCCACACAGAATGCTCAACCCACACTTCAGCAGTGTTAGGGCTGGTCATTTCGTTACCATCTTGATGCGACTCAACCGACGGGCTTGGGTAGGCACCTAAATGCGAATGAACGTCAATAATACCCGGTGTTACCCATTTGCCTTGTGCATCAATTGTAATATCAGCAGTAGCAGTTAAGTCTTTACCAACTTGTTGTACTTTGCCATCAACAAGTAATACGTCAGCATCTTCTAAACGCTCACCAGTACCGGTAAGTACTGTTGCATTTGTAATAAGTGTGCTTGATGTAGCAACGGGTTGATAAGTGCTTGGGTAAGGATTTTTGTTGATTGTTATTTTATCGTCTTGCGGGCCGTTTTCTTGGCAACCTACAAGTGCAGCAGCTAAGCCAACTGCTAATAAAGAAGGTGCAAATTTTTGCATGTTGTTTGGATCTCCTGTTTTTTTGCTACTTTAGCGAAAGCTAAGGAATAAAGCCAAAAAAACAGGTGAAAACGCAGTTAATTAAGATGAATATCTGTAATTATTTCTTTATATAATTGTTATACAACTTTTCAAGCGCACCTTCGGTTGTAAGCGATGGATCTTTACTAATAAAGTGCTTAACCGTACGCGTTACAAAATCAGAGTTTTGCTTATGTAACTTAGAAAAGTCTTTAATAATTGTATTACCATCTTTAGCCGCAGTTACTTTGTCATGGCGGTGACGATACTGGCTCAATGCTTTATTAAAATCGCCTTGGTAGTCTTCAACCAATATTTTATAAAAGTCACTTTTTTGTACGTTTAAGTCATTAATGCAGTAATTTAACGCCTCTTTAAAGTCGGTAAATATCATGCCTTCTACATCAAATTCTTTCGTTTTTTCGCGTACAGCGACTTTGGCATCTTCTGTGGCATAGCTAAAACCAGTAAACGCTAAACGCTCAGCCGCTTCTTTTCCTAATTTCATACCCGCTTGAATACTATGCGCAAACTCATCGCTCATGTCGCCAAGTTCGTTTTCTTCCCACATGTTATAAACACGCAGTGGTTTTGCATATTTAGTGGCAAGCTTTTTTTTCATTTTAGTAAAGCGCTCATCTATCGTCATCAACCTTTCGTTATGTAAAAGTGCGTGGCACTCATAACAAGCCGCAATAGATATAAAGTCAGCCTCTTCACCTAAATCAACAATGCTTTGTAGCATATGCAGCGGCGGACAATGGTCGCGCTCTGTCGCTTCACAGCCACAATAAAAACACTGGTTAAAATGCTGCTGATCGCAAGCGTATGCTTGCTGATAATAACTGGCTAACGTTTTGCTCACTGGTGCTCCTAAAAAAACACGACAAAATTATGGGGGCGATAATAACAGCCTGAAAAAATAAGTCAGCCGCAAAAAAGCATTTAATTTAATTATTTTACAGATATCACTTAACACAAAACAGCGCTTAAATAAGCGCTGCAATTAAACCAAATAAACCACCAAACACACCACCCCACACAACAAGCCAGCCTAAGTGCTCGCGGATCATGGTTTGAATAATCTCTTTAACCATTTTTGGGGTAAGCTCATCTAAGCGCTCATCAACTAGTTTAAGCACTGTTTTATGTAAGCTCTCTGCGCTATTACCTTGTGAAAGTGTTTGGGTAACTAATACTTTAAAGTCGTCAGTTTGAGAAATTTCACCAAGTGAGTGTTGCATTTTTTCAATAAATTTTTCGCGCATTGGCTCTATTGCCGCTGTGCCACCAAACATACCCAACATGCTACCAAACTGTGACTCTTCAATAACGACAAGTAAATTGTCGAACGCAGGGTTTAAATCAAAATTACTAATTATTGGTTCAAAGTCGATATTTGGCTGCGCTTTATTGAGTAAATTATTAATTTTTTGCTCTGAAAAAAACTCCGTTAATATTAAATTACGAATTGCTACT
>NZ_WTKW01000350.1:0-4232 GCF_011378745.1 Pseudoalteromonas sp. Z1A6 | reverse complement strand
TTTTTTTGTTGGGGCTGCTTTTTGCTTTTCAGCCTGTGGTATAAACAGTACTAATTGAGTACCAGGCTTTAAAATGCTCGATGCAGAGAGTTTGTTCCATTTTGCCAAGTCGCTATGGGGTACATCGTAAAGCTGACTTATACTCCAAAGGCTATCGCCCGACTTAACTTCGTAATCTATTTCAATGGTGGGAATCGCAATCTCTTGGTGTTCTAAATAAGGGCTAATTTTGTAATCAACTGTTAATGTGCTTGGCAGGGTTTTAGGTTGTCCAACTAATAACTTTTCTCCAACGCCTATTAAATTATTATTTTTGTTATTAAGTTGTTTTAAAGCTTTTACCGACATACTAAAACGTCTAGCAATACCGTAAAGCGTGTCGTTTTGTTTAACGATGTACTCTCCAGCAAAGTTTGATTTAAAAAACTGACTTTTTAATAAGACCTCTTGCCCTATAGGCAGCAGTAAAGTATGCGGCCCGTTAGGTGAGCTTTGATTTTTTAAATATCCCTGATTAATCGCGTGTAACTGCTTTGAACCTATACCAGAGAGCTTAGCGATGACTGAAAAGTCGAACTGCTGGCCTATATTCATCTGTGTTGTAAATGGCTTATATGCAAGCTTTGGGCATTTAATGCCCTTTTGTGGGTGCTTAACTAAATAGCTTAAAGCGAGTAACTTGGGTACGTAGTCGGCAGTTTCTTTTGGCAGACTGAGTGACCAGTAATCGGTGCTTTTACCGCGTTTTTTGTTTTTTTCGATTGCGCGTTTAACGCGGCCCTCACCACTGTTATAAGCAGCCAAAGCATGTAGCCAATTACCATCAAAGCGTTTATGTAAGTAGCTTAAGTAATCAAGTGCAGCATCGGTTGAAGCAAGTACGTCTTGGCGACCGTCGTACCATTGGTCTGACTTAACTCCAAAGTGATGCGCTGTTGCGCCAACTAACTGCCAAACACCAACAGCTTGCTGTGATGAGGCTATCGTTGGTCTAAAATCGCTTTCTACAAATGGTAGTAAAGCGAGCTCCATAGGTAGTTGCTTTTGCTCAATTTTTTTTACGATATGATACAGGTAAGGCGCTGCGCGTTTACTCACAGTTTGTAAGTAGTTAGGTTGCTTTGCGTACCAGCTGATACGCTTTTTTAACGCGCGATTTTGATAAACCGTAAAGTGTAGATTGTTGGCTATATGCACCCACAGATCGGTGGTTTTTGGTGGGCGCTTTTTTACGATTGTTTTTTTGAATTGAAGTGGCGTAACGTGCTCACTAACTTGGGGCGTTTGAGCTACTTCATCATCAATATCATAAGTATAGTCAGGCTCAAAATGAGTAAATATTTGTGGAGCTTCTTGTGGTTCTTGCTCCGTTGATTGACAACCAAATAACAAAATACCCAAACAACATAAAACCAAACTGCGCATAGTGATCACTTTTGTGAATTCCTTTTATTATTTTAACACAATCCGTTGTGTTGAGTTATTCTGCGCTTTTTGCGCGATTTAGGCCAGCTTGTAAAAAGAAGTTGCTCGATTTTATATTAAGCGCTTCTTGTTTATAAGGCTCAATAACTGATTCAGGAAACGACAGCATTAACTGCTCAATACTTTGATCTTTATTGTTTTTAACGTGCTCTGTTATGGCTGTTAAAAATGATAGAGGCTGTTTCAGCTGCTCTTTTGTTAATGTACCGCCGTGCCCAGGTAAAATAATAGTGAGCTTTTCGTCGTTAATATATTGCTTAAGCAACGTTTGCCAACTTTTAAGTTCACCGTGTCCAGGGTAAGGAAGCCAGTCAACGATATCGCCACCAATCAGCACACTGCCATTATTAGTAGTAATAGTTAAATCACCGTTAGTATGGGCTTGCTGCGGCTCAATGGTTATCTCAAAACTACCAAGGTCGATAGTTTTATGATTATCGATTATTATTTTTGGTTCGCCAAGTTGATATTCTTGCCAGCGAAAAAGTCGTTTTTTTGCAAGCTCTAACTTATTTCGCCATTTAGCTTGCTCTTCTTTGGGCACATTCGCTAATCGTTGGTAGCTCAGCTCAATGCTCTTTTCATACGTGTCTAGCTTGTCGGTATATGCTGTTTGATAAAGGTTAAAATTTTTATTTACCTGCTGATGAACAATGAGCTTGGCATCAGGATAAAAATTTTGCATAACCGCCATACCTAGCAAGTGATCGTCATGGTAGTGGGTAGCCACTAAATAGCATAAGGGTGTTTTAAGGCGGTTCTTTAAATCTTCAGCAAGTTGTTCAACTGCAGCAAAATTGGCGCTCGTATCAACAAGTAGGGCACATTTCTCGCCTTCAATTAACATTTGGTTAGAGTCGTAAAAGCGAAGCTTGTCTTGTTGCTTTAAAAACTGAATATGAGGGTTTATTGTATTCCAAGTGACGGCAGCATAGGTGCTAGGTACTATTGATAATAAAGTGCATGCTAATAGTAAGTGCTTACATGAAGAGGCTATGTTTGAAAGTTTTAACTTCATTTATTATCTCTACGCTGATGTTTAATTACTTTAATAATAAACAAAAAGCGCAGTATGCGCTTTTTATTTTTGGTGTTTGGGGTCATTTGCCAAATGCTGACTGAGTTTATCAATCATTTGGTCTTGATGCTGTTGCTCAACTGTAGCCTGTGTTTTTGCTTCTAGCAATTCGTGGCTTAAGTTTAATGCTGCCATTAGTAGGGCTTTTTGATCGTTTCTAACGGTTGAGCGTTGCTTCATTTGCTCAACTAAGTCATTTAGATTTTTAGCTGCTGCTATTAATGCATCTTCCTGCCCTTCAGGGCAAGCAAATTGCTGCTCTTTACCTAGCAACTCAACAGTGACCCGCTGGTTTTGCAGCTCAGACATTAGCTAGCCTGTTGTGCGCTTTGTAACTTATCAAGAAGACCAGATAAAGTAGTGCTGGCATCTTTTTGCTTTTCTTCATTTTCTAAAGCTTCAAGTTGTAGCAATTCGTTGTCATCGCTTAGTTTAGTGTTCTGTTCTTTTAAAGTAACAACATCTGTTTGTAATTGGTTATTACGTTCGATTAAAGAATCGATCAGTTGTTCGAGTTGTTGAAGAGTAGTGTTATTCATAAAGGCGCTCATATAACTGTAATTAATGTCATGCAAATGTAAAGCAAAGTGTGTTGATTTGCCAGCATTTACGGTGGTTTTAGCTGATTTTTCTTTTGCGTTAAGGGATAATTCAGCATATGGGCTTTTTCATTCAGAAATGGTTCACTTAAACACTCTCTTATCTTGGTGTAAGTTGCCAAAGCCTAGTGCTTATGGTTCACTTACGATATTAAATTGCGTATGGCGAAAATAAATAATGCTTAGTTACAGACACTCATTTCATGCGGGTAATCCTGCCGATGTACTTAAACACTTAGTACTGGCACAAGTGCTAAATTATCAAACAATTAAAGATAAACCGCTTGATTATATAGACACACATTCAGGTGCTGGCTTTTTTGAACTTGCAGCTGCCGATGCGCAAAAAACGCAAGAGTATCAAGATGGTATTGAAAAACTTTGGCATCATAAAAGTGAGCATGCTGAGCTTAATGAATACATTGAATTAATTAAGTCATTTAACGACACTGACGAACTTGCGTTTTATCCAGGTTCACCAAAAATTGCAGAGCACTACTTACGCCGCCAAGATAAGGGTTGGTTTTTTGAACTGCACCCGCGCGATTTATTATTACTTGAAGAAAACATGCAAGGTAAGCGATCTATTCGTGTACGTGGAGAGGATGGTTTTGCAGGCTTAGTTGGTTTGTTACCACCAGCATCTCGCAGAGCGTGTGTATTAATTGATCCTCCATACGAAATTAAAGATGACTACGAAACGGTTGTAAAAACCTTAGTTAAAGCTCATCAGCGCTTTGCTACAGGTACTTACATGATTTGGTATCCGGTTGTTGATAGAGAACGCATTGATAATATGGAGCAGGGCTTAATTGATTCAGGAATGCGCAACATTCAGTTATTTGAATTAGGCACTGAAGCCGATACTGATGTACACGGTATGACAGCATCGGGCATGATTGTAATTAATCCTCCATGGAAGCTAAAGCAAACAATGGATGCAATAATGCCTGAGCTTGTTGGTTTGTTAAGTGAGCCAAGTGGTTTTTACCGAAGTGAACAACTCGTTGATGAGTAACTTTAAATAGCGCTTATAACGAATAATAAAATGCCCAGCTTTGCTGGGCATT
>NZ_WTKW01000035.1:0-19216 GCF_011378745.1 Pseudoalteromonas sp. Z1A6 | reverse complement strand
TTTTTTGATTTGCATTTTCTAAACTTGATTCAAGTTTACCTATTTCAGTTTGTAACTCTTCGATACGGTTAGAAATAGCTATTTCACCTTCAGACTGAATAAGAACAATTGCTTTTTCTGACTCGGACTTAATTAATTTTAATCCGTTACTTATTATTGGAAGTGCTTTGGCTTTTAGACTTTCCACTTCTGTATTTTCAGCAATACTTATATTTCGGAGTGATGTTTGCTTGGCTTTATTAATACTACTCTTTGCATCATCTGAAACTAACTTTATGTGTGAAATAGATCGTTCTAACGCTTCTTTTCCTTGTTTATCTATATCTATTGCTAATGATTGGAATTTAATTGTGCCAAGAGCAAAGAATATAATTGATAAAAAGAATAATGCTCCAGCGATCCAAATTACTGGATGCCGTAATAAACGATAATCAAGTGCATATTTTATTTGCTCGTGTATATAATTTGATGTTTCCATACGTACCCTCGGTTAATGTTCTAGATTGCACCTAACGCCTTGCTAAGCGGCGCAGAATAGTTGGCTAAAATGTGCGAGGAACGAAGCGCAGCCAACTGTTATGCGTCCGTTTGAGCAACTTGTTATATGCAATTTATCACGAAAATGGCCCATATGTTTTTGATGAGCCATCTAAACCATTGTAAACAGTGATGTAATGTAAATCATTGTTTCTATTTTTATATAACGAATACGCTAAACCGTCCAGAATAATTGGATTGTTAAGGTTACACATAGTGTGATCTTTTGAGGTTAGCTGTGCATTTGATTCGTTATCTTTAATTAGTTTGCTGGTATTCAGTTTATTTAAGATGAAATCCATTTCTGACTCATTGCACTTAACAAGCTCAAAAGCGAATGAATTAAAACTGATAAGAAAACTAAAAATCAAAATGTTGCGCATAAGTTCCATTGCATATAACAGCTTTATCAGAGGACACTTTCCTCTTTTTATGAGCAATGTATGTCCTCTTAATTATTTTTAATATTAATAACAAATACTGTAACACATTGCCAGCTTTAAACTTTAAGTCAGGCTGTTCTTTTATTAAAATGCAGAAAAGAGGAAAATGTCCTCATTTCTTGACTTAGGAGGAAAAACGTCAATACTGTATATAAATACAGTTAATTGAGATTTAAAATGAAAACTAAATCCCCTTTTCTTAATAGTATTATCAACTATATGTATAGCCATCACTATGCTAAAAAATCTATCGAAACTTATGTATTTTGGATTACTGCCTATATCCATTTTCATAATAAGCGGCACCCTACCAGTATGGGCAATAATGAAGTAGAAATATTTTTAAATCACTTAACAGTCACTAAAAAAGTGGCAGCGAGAACACAAGCAACCGCTTTAAATGCACTTGCTTTTTTATATAAACATATTATTAAGAATGAGCTTTCATTAGATTTAAATTTCGTTAAAAGTAACCGCCAACAGAAACTTCCTGTCGTACTTACACAGACTGAGGTATCGCTATTTTTTAGAAATATAAATAAACGACATTATTTGATAGCAAGCCTGCTATATGGAAGTGGTTTACGGCTGATGGAAGCAGTAAAAATAAGAGTTCAAGATATTGACTTCGACTATAAAAACATACGCATTTGGAACGGTAAGGGTAATAAAAATCGTATTGTGACACTTGCTGAAGAATTAATACCAATGCTAAGAAATCAAATAATTCAAGTTGATGAATATTTACAGTTAGATTTAAAAAATGATGCGTACGCCGGTGTATGGATGCCTCATCGACTTAGTAAAAAATACTCAAGCGCTAATAAGTCTTTACAATGGCAGTTTTTGTTCCCATCACATAAATTAAGTACGGACCCTGAAACAGGAGAAATAAGACGTCACCACTTAGATCATTCTGGGGTAAGAAAGGCAGTTAAACTGTCTTCAACAAAAGCTGAAATTAATAAACACGTTACCCCACATACTTTGCGCCACTCTTTCGCTACGCATTTATTACAAAGCGGCGCTGATATACGCACAGTACAAACACAACTTGGGCACAGTGACGTGCGTACTACACAAATAATACCCGTTGTATTGAATTAGTGAGCAATTATAGCGACAGATAAATAGCTCAGTAACAAGGCAAAAACTTGGTAATATAGTTTATCTATATGAGAAGTTTTTAACGCAGTTAATGAGTTATTTAGAACGCTAGAATGCTCAACGTTTTAATTCAGCGGGTATCCTACCCATGTACTACAGCAAGATGCCAATGGTGTTATTAGCCCTTTTTCAAGATTATAAATATCTCAGTAACAAGGCAAAAATTTAGTTATATTGTTTGTCTATATGAGAAGTTTTTAACGCAGTTAATTAGAACGCTAGAATGTTCTACGTTTTAATTCAACGGGTATCCTACTCATGTTTTACTGCAAAATGCCAACGCCGTTATCAGCCCTTTTTCAAGATTATAAACTTCCCTATTTAAAACAAAAAAGCACAGCCTACAACAGCCATGCTTTTTGCATCAACCTTAATCCAGTTCGGTTTACAAACGAATCCCGCCGTCTATTTCTACCACGCGGCCGGTAAAAAAGTCGTTTTCGATTATGTATTGTGCGGTATGGGCAATTTCGTCGCTTTCACCCAAGCGCCCGACTGGCGTTACTGCAAGCATACGTTGTTTGGCTTCGGGCTTCATGGCGTCGGTCATGGCGGTGCTTATTACACCTGGTGCAATAGCGCCTACGCGTATACCAAAGCGGCCAAGTTCTTTAGCCCATGTGGTTGTAAGTGCCACTACGCCTGCTTTTGATGCCGCGTAATTTGTTTGGCCTATGTTACCTGCGCGCGCTACGCTCGACATATTAACTATAACGCCGCCTTTGCCTGATTCAATCATGTGGCTTGCCGCTTCGCGCCCGGCTAAAAACACACCTGTCAGGTTTACATCAATCACTGATTGAAATTGCTCAAGGGACATTTTTTTAACGACTTTGCCGTCTTTAGCTTTTATAAACATGCCGTCGCGTAAAATACCGGCGTTGTTTATAAGCACGCCAATGTGGCCAAAATCGCTGTTAATGGTATTGAATACGTTTTCTACTTCGCTCTCAGCGGTTACGTTTGCGGCATAACCTTTAATGTTGCCTGTGACACCTTCAAGTTGCGTTAACTGCTCGCATGCGTTGTTTAATAAGTCTTGTGCCATATCTATTAAAGCAATGTTAGCACCCATAAGTGCAAATTTTTGCGCCATTGCAAAGCCTAAACCTTGTGCGCCACCGGTTATTACTACCGTGTTATTTTTAATTTCCACGCGTTGCTCCTACTTAGAAAACAGTTTAAAAATGGCACTAAAGTCATCACTACCCGCACCTTGGTGCTGTAGCATAGTGTATAAATTTTTAGCCATTGAACCCATAGGGGTTGATGAATTACTTTGCTGCGCGGCTTCCATGGCAAGCCCTAAATCTTTAGCCATTAAATCAACCATAAAGCCTGGTTTGTAATCGTTACTTGCAGGTGCGGTATCCATTACACCTGGGCATGGGTTGTAAAGTTCGAGCGTCCAGTTACGGCCCGAACTTGCGGTCATAATGTCGCTAAGTACTTTAGGATCGAGGCCGTTGTTAATACCCATTTGCAGTGCTTCGCTGGTGCCTGCCATTAAAATGCTAAGTAGCATGTTATTACATATTTTTGCTACTTGCCCTGCGCCAATATCGCCTGCATGAAATATGTTTTTACCCATATCACTAAGCACTGTATTTGCTTTATCAAACGCTGCTTTTTCGCCGCCTACAATAAAGGTAAGTGTGCCTGCGGTTGCGCCTGCAACGCCGCCCGATACTGGTGCATCTACAAAGCTTATGCCTTGTTTGCCAAGTGCACTGCCTACAACACGGGCTGATTCTGCATCTATTGTTGAGCAATCAATTACTAATGTATTATTGCTTAGCACTTTAATTAAGCCGCTGTCGTCGTTATTACCTAAATAAAGCGACTTAACATGTTTGCCCGCAGGTAACATACTAATAAGTACGTCAGCATTGGTTGCGCACTGCTTTGCATCAACTGCTGCTTTTGCGCCTTTGCTTGCAAGCTCATTTACGACCGATTGGTTTAAATCGAACACACTCACAGTATGTCCAGCTTTAATTAAGTTAGCCGCCATTGGGCCGCCCATATTACCTAAACCAATAAAACCTATGTTTAATTTACTCATAGTTGTTCCTTTTAGATACCAATTTTATTTAACAGCAAGCTCATTGAGCGGGTGGTTTTCGCCAAAGCGATTAGCAAAAAAACTATCTATTATTGTTTGTGGTACATCACTAAGTGTTTTGTATTGCCAATTTGGCGCGCCGTCTTTATCTATTAGTAGCGCTCTTACGCCTTCTTGAAATTCACCTACTTCGCCAGCGCGAACCGACATACCCAGCTCCATTTTAAAACACGCTAGTAAGCTTTTGCCTTGGCTTGTTTTTAATTGTTCACTTACAAGTGCACAACTGAGTGGGCAGCCATGCTTAAGTGATTTTTGAGCGCGCTGTAGCCATTTATCGTCAGTGGTTAGCCCTAAAATGTAATCAACCTGCTCCTGCAAGGTTGTAAACTCACCCAGTTTTTGAATCGTTTTTAGGTTAGCTTTTACGTTGCCTTTAGGCATACGCGCCGACTGGTTATCTAAATCGGTGAGTAAATCGGTTAACCTGTCATGATTTAGGCTTGCCGTTTTTCCCCACTTGGCAGTTAAAATTTGCGCAAGCATGGCATCATATTTGTTGCTATCGATAAAGTGATCGGCAAGCGATACAAAACGTGCGTCGTCGCAGTTTATAGAAGCCGACGTTAACCCTAAAAATAACCCGACACTTTGTGGCATTTTATGTAAAAAGTAACTGCCGCCTACATCTGGGTATAAACCTATGGTTTGCTCTGGCATGGCAATGCGTGATGTTTCAGTTACGACGCGGTGGCTAGCACCGGCCATTAACCCTAAACCGCCGCCCATTACTATGCCGTTACCCCAAACAAGGATTGGTTTATCAAAGGTATGAATAAGATAATCAAGTTTGTACTCAAGCGTAAAAAACTCTTCAACTAGGCTTGTTGGTTTACCTTGCGCCATTGCATGATGAAGGCTAACAACATCGCCACCAGCACAAAATGCTTTATCGCCTGCGCCTTTTAACAACACCATTGCAATAGCATCATCGTCTTGCCAAGTTCGCAGCTGCGGCTCAAGTAATTTGATCATCTCAAAATTAAGCGCATTTAACGCTTTTGGCGCATTGAGTGTAATAAGCCCTATTAAACTGCCATTTTCTGCGGTTGCGGTTTCAAATACCACGGGCTCTACGGCGCTATTTAATACTGTTAAAGCACTCATTAGCCGTTTACCCAGTTAGCACGGCGTTTTTCTAAAAAGGCATTTACGCCCTCTTGTTGATCTTCGGTATCAAACAAACCAACAAATAACTCACGTTCAAGGGGTAATATGCTTGCCATTGGTTGATGACGCCCTTTTTGAATCAATATTTTACACGCTGCTACTGAGCTTGGACTTTGATCGGCCACTTGGTTAGCTAGCTTTAATGCCGCAGCAAAGCTTTCACCTTGTGGAACTACTTCTTCTACTAAGCCAATTTGCAGGGCTTTATCAGCTTTTAAGCGCTCGCCGCATAAAATCATGCGTTTTGCCCAGCCTTCACCTACAAGCCATGCTAAATTTTGTGTACCACCCGCACACGGTAATAACCCTACTTTAGCTTCAGGAAGCGCCATTTGTGCTTGCTCTTCAGCAATACGTATATCGCACGCAAGGGCAACCTCTAAGCCACCGCCCATTGCATAACCGTTAATGGCAGCGACCGACACACCTCTAAAATTAGTCAGTGCTTCAAATGCTTCACCAAATACACGCGACATATCGGCGGCAACGCCTTTATCGCCACCTGCAAATACGTTTAGGTCGGCACCGGCGCTAAAAAACTTCTCGCCTTCGCCAGTCAGTACTAAGGCATAAATATTTTTATTATTATTAAGCTCGTTAACGGTATTTTTTAAATCAACTAAGGTGTCTTTTGTCCAGGTGTTTGCTGGCGGGTTAGACATCGTTAAAATAGCAACATGACCTTCGGTTGTAAGTTCAATACTTGGATTAGATTTAGATTCTGACATAGATTGCTCCTTATAAAACGTCGCTTGCTGACTCTGCTAAAATACGGCGCGCAATAATTACGCGCATGATTTCGTTAGTGCCTTCTAAAATTTGATGAACACGCACATCGCGTACATGGCGCTCTAGCGGGTATTCTTTTATGTAACCGTAACCACCATGAATTTGCAGTGCGTCGTTACACACGGTAAAGCCCACATCGGTAGCAAAGCGTTTAGCCATGGCGCAGTAAGTGGTTTTTTCAACATCATTATTATCTAATTTAAATGCAGCAAGCCTTACCATTTGGCGCGCAGCTACAAGCTCGGTGTTCATATCGGCAATTTTAAATTGCAGCGCTTGAAACGCAGCGAGTGGTTTACCAAATTGGGTGCGTTCTTTTAAATATTCGCGGGCGGTATTGAGTGCTGCCTGCGC
Organism: Pseudoalteromonas sp. Z1A6; assembly: GCF_011378745.1. Classification (NCBI taxonomy): domain Bacteria; kingdom Pseudomonadati; phylum Pseudomonadota; class Gammaproteobacteria; order Alteromonadales; family Pseudoalteromonadaceae; genus Pseudoalteromonas; species Pseudoalteromonas sp. Z1A6. The sequence goes on along the minus strand of NZ_WTKW01000035.1, from coordinate 12,631 downwards.
TGTACCAATTGAACATGTGGCAATGTTAATTCGGCCGCCATCAAGGCCTTGCATCGCAAATTTAAAGCCTTCGCCCTCAGCCCCTAATAAGTTGTGTGCAGGAATGCGTACATCTTCAAAGCTAATTAGGCGTGTAGGTTGTGCGTTCCAACCCATTTTTTCCTCAGCTTTGCCGTATTCCACGCCTTTTGCGTCGGCCGGGACTACAAATGCCGAAATACCCGCTGCGCCTTCGCCGCCTGTACGTGCCATTACAACTAATACTTCGGTTTCGCCAGCGCCCGATATAAACATTTTTGAGCCGTTAATAACGTACTCATCGCCCTCAAGCACAGCTTTTGTTTTAAGTGATGCGGCATCTGAACCCGACCCAGGCTCTGTTAAACAATAAGAAGCAAGTAGCTCGCCCATTACTAATTGCTCTACGTATTGGTCTTTAACTGCATCGGTACCAAAACTTGCTACCATCCACGTTGCCATATTATGAATGGTCAACATGGCCGTGGTTGCTGTACAGCCCATAGCAAGCTGTTCAAAAATAATACTCGAATCTAAACGCGATAAACCAAGGCCGCCGGCTTCCTCTGGCGTGTATAAACCACAAAATCCAAGTTCGCCCGCTGCTTTAATCGTGTCTTTAGGAAAAATATGTTCGCGGTCCCATTTTGCTGCATAGGGTGCGAGTTCTGACTCGGCAAATTGGCGTGCTGTTTGCGCAAAAGCTTGTTGATCTTCAGATAAGTTAAAGTCCATGTTAGACCTCTTTAGTTGTGTTAGTTGTGTGTTTGTTGTTGTGTGTCGTTTTCCCATTACAGGAATAGTTAGTGATGAGCGGCGAAGACTTATGTGTGTTGTGTGTGAAGTAGCCTTCGCGCCCATCTTTTTTATTATTAGTTATTTAGTTATTCGTTTTAATCATGATTACTTTAAGTTAATGCTCATGTTTGGACCAGACGCAATGTCGTCTTCAAACCAACGTGAGGTAATCGTTTTAGTTTCTGTGTAAAAACGAATACCTTGCTTACCGTACGTGTGCGTATCGCCGTAAAACGAGCCTTTCCAACCAGTGAACGAAAAGAACGGAAGTGGCACCGGAATTGGTACATTAATACCTACTTGCCCTACTTCAATTTCGTGTTGGAATTTACGAGCCACTGCGCCGCTTGAGGTAAATAACGAGGTGCCGTTACCGTAAGGACTGTCGTTAATAAGTGCGATTGCTTCATCAAGCGTGTCTACAAACATACACGCCAGTACGGGGCCAAATATTTCTTCTTTGTATAAATCCATCTCTTTGGTTACATCGGTAAATAACGTTGGGCCAACCCAGTTACCTTGCTCAAAACCTTCAACTGTAAAGTCAGAACCATCAATTAAACAGGTAGCGCCTTGTTCTTTACCACCGGCAATAAGCGATAAAATACGCGACTTTGCTGCTTTTGATGTTTGTGGCCCGTATGCTGCTTTTGCATCATCCCACACACCTGGGCGTACATTTTCAAAGCCTGCTTTAATTTCATCTACCCATTCGCTCGCTTGGCCTACAAATACAGCAACCGAAATACCCATACAACGCTGGCCAGCAGCACCTACTGATGCGCCTACTAGGTTATTTACAACGTGCGATTTACTTGCATCTGGCATAATAACCATGTGGTTTTTAGCACCAACACACGCTTGAACGCGTTTAAGGTTTTGCGTGCCTTTAGAATAAATATAAGCACCTACACCACACGAACCAACAAACGAAATAGCGCGTACTGCTTTATCTTCTAGTAGACGGTCTACTTGTGGTTTTGTACCGTGTACAACTTGTAATACGCCTTTTGGTGCGCCGGCTTCAATAAATAGCTCGGCTAAGCGCATTGGTGTAAGAGGATCTTGCTCAGACGGTTTTAAAATAAAGGTGTTACCGCACACAATAGCCAGCGGGAACATCCAAAGTGGGATCATTGCAGGGAAGTTAAACGGAGTAACGCCCGCACATACGCCAAGTGGCTGCATGTAAGAATACGTATCGATTTTACGCGCTACGTTTTCCATTGTTTCACCCATCATTAATGATGGCGCATTAGCTGCTTGTTCTACTACTTCAATACCACGCCAAACATCGCCTTTTGCATCTTCAAATGTTTTACCCAATTCGTGGCAAATAATAGTAGCAAGCTCATCGTGATGTTCTTTTAATAGCGCCGCGTATTTCATCATAATGCGAGCACGTTCTGTAATGGGTACGTCTTTCCATGTTTTAAACGTCTCAGAGGCTGAGGCAATTGCCGCGTCCATTTCTGACTCGGTGGTACATGGCACTTGTGCAAGCACTTCTTGAGTTGCTGGGTTTATAACATCGATAAGCTCTTTTGATGCCGATTGAATAAATTCGCCATTAATAAGTAGTGGTACTTGGTGCATGATTAAATCCTAGTGTGTGAGTTGTGTGTTCTCTTTTAAAATAGGTAGCGCCGCTTTGTTGGTTTTATTAGTGCAGCGCTTTTATAGTTATTCGTATAGTTTTCTTACTACTTAATAGCTAATTAGTAAGCTTCTACGGCCATCGCAACCGCTTCACCGCCGCCAATACATAAAGACGCGATACCTTTTTTAAGGCCTCGATTTTTAAGGGCATGAATAAGCGTGACTAAAATACGCGCGCCGCTTGCACCAATTGGGTGACCAAGTGCACATGCGCCGCCATTTACGTTTACTTTGCTTTCATCTAGTTTTAACTCGTTAATAGCCAGCATGGTTACCATGGCAAATGCTTCGTTAATTTCCCAAAGGTCAACATCGGCGGTTGTCCAACCTGCTTTTTCAAGCACGCTGTTCATTGCGCCTACGGGCGCAACTGTAAATTCACTTGGTTTTTGAGAATGTGTGCTGTGGGCTACAATTTTACAAAGCGGTGTTAAGCCCTGCTCTTTTGCTTTTGATTCGCTCATTAATATAAGCGCTGCGCCACCGTCTGAAATTGACGATGAATTAGCCGCTGTAATAGTGCCGTCTTTTTTAAACGCTGCACGTAAGGTAGGGATTTTTTCAGGGCGGGCGTTACCTGGTTGCTCGTCTATCGAGACTGTTACATCGCCTTTGCGTGTTTGCATAGTGTGCGGGGCAACTTCGTTATCAAAGCTACCATTTTGTATTGCGGCTTTGGCTTTACTCAATGAGCCCAGTGCAAACGCATCCATTTGCTCACGGCCAATGCCGTATTCGTCGGCGGTGTCTTGTGCAAAACAGCCCATTGCTTTGTTGTCGTAAGCGTCTTCAAGGCCATCGCTCATCATGTGATCTTTTATTTCGCCATGCCCCATACGCATTCCGCCACGCGCTTTTGGAATAAAGTACGGTGCGTTTGTCATGCTTTCCATGCCACCAGCAATAGCAGATTGAATAGAGCCGGCTTTAATTAAATCGTTTGCAAGCATGGCAGCTTTTAAACCAGAGCCACATACTTTGTTGATTGTTGTAGCACCGGTGCTAAGTGCAAGCCCTGCTTTTAACATGGCTTGACGTGCGGGCGCTTGCCCAAGGCCTGCTGGTAATACACAACCCATAATTACTTCGTCTATTGCATCATTAGCTAAACCAGTTTGTGCAAGTGCACTGGCAATGGCGGTAGCGCCAAGCTCGGTAGACTGCGCATCACTTAACGCTCCCATAAAACCACCCATTGGGGTGCGTTTTGCTGCTACAATTACCACTGATTCTAAAGTCATAACTAACTCCGTTGTAATTTAATGCAAATAATTGTTAGTATATTTGCTCTATTAATTTAGTATTCATTTATTATTTAATACCTACACACAATACTAACGTTTACGCCAACGTCAACTAAAAACAGCTTAATTTTTAGTTTTATAAGTGTAAGCATTATTTTCCAGCTGTTAGGCCACACTGAGGAAATAAAATTAACCTACTGAAAATTAATAAAATAAGTCAACTCTTCGCGCCAACACTCCTTTATAAATAGTTTCAAAACACACCAAGCTTTACCTTTACGTAAACTTCACTTATATTGGAGTTATTCGAATGAGGTAAATACAATTATGAAACCAGATAATCAAACAAACTTTGCAAGCTCAGCCAAAATGCCGGCCAGTAATGAACAAACATTTAGCATTAGCGAACTCGCTAAAGAATTTGACATTACAACCCGCTCTATTCGCTTTTACGAAGATCAAGGGTTAATAACCCCAGAGCGTAATGGTCAAACACGTATTTATTCAAAACGCGACAAAGTTCGCTTAAAACTAATATTACGTGGTAAACGATTGGGCTTTACGCTTGCCGAAACCGGCCGTTTGTTTGAACTGTACGACGCTGATAAGTCGAGCGCTAAGCAGCTGGTTACCATGCTTGATTTAATAGCTGATAAAAAGTCTGACCTATCTCAACAAATGGACGACATTAAAGTTGTTCTTATGGAATTAGTGACGGCCGAACGCCGCTGCAGAGACACACTTAACAAAATAGACGAGTAGCCTATTTTAAGAATAACAACACACTGACGACACACAGGAATGAATCATGAGCACTATTTCACTATATAAAGAAATGAACTTTGGCCTAGGCGAAACCGCCGATATGATCCGCGACCACGTAAACAGTTTTGCGAGTCAGGAAATTGCCCCGCTTGCTGAAAAAACTGACTTAGATAACGCTTTTCCAAATCAACTTTGGGCACAAATGGGCGAAATGGGCGTACTGGGTATGACCGTATCTGAAGAGTTAGGTGGCGCGGGGTTAGGTTACTTAGAACATGTTATTGCTATGGAAGAAATTAGCCGTGCCAGTGCCTCTATTGGCCTAAGCTATGGCGCGCATTCAAACCTGTGTGTTAATCAAATTAACCGTAATGGCACACAAGCTCAAAAAGAAAAATACTTACCTAAGCTTATTAGTGGTGAGCACATTGGTGCCCTTGCAATGAGTGAGCCTAATGCAGGCTCTGACGTTGTATCAATGAAACTTAAAGCTGAGAAAAAAGGCGATAAGTACATTTTAAACGGTAACAAAATGTGGATCACTAATGGCCCAGACGCACATACATTAGTTATTTACGCTAAAACAGATTTAGATGCTGGTGCTAAAGGCATTACCGCGTTTATTGTAGAGAGTGACTTTCCGGGTTTTTCTACGGCGCAAAAGCTAGACAAACTAGGCATGCGTGGCTCAAACACCTGTGAGCTGGTATTTGAAAACTGCGAAGTACCCGAGGAGAACATTCTAGGTAACTTAAACGAAGGCGTTAAAGTACTTATGAGTGGCCTTGATTACGAACGCGTAGTACTTGCAGCAGGCCCGCTTGGCATAATGCAAGCGTGTATGGATATAGTAGTACCGTACATTCATGAGCGTAAACAGTTTGACACCCCTATTGGGCAGTTTCAGTTAATTCAAGGCAAAGTAGCCGACATGTATACACAAATGAATGCTGCGCGCTCATATGTATACACGGTAGCTCGCTCTTGTGACCGAGGTGAAACCACCCGTAAAGATGCCGCCGGTGCAATTTTATACGCCGCAGAGCTTGCAACCAAAATGGCGCTAGATGCGATTCAAATTTTAGGTGGCAATGGCTACATAAACGAATACGCAACAGGCCGCCTGCTGCGTGACGCCAAATTATACGAAATTGGTGCAGGTACATCAGAAATACGCCGCATGCTTATTGGCCGCGAACTTTTCACTGAAAGCCGTTAAGGATTAAACCATGACGATTTTAAAATCGAGCGTTAATCCTCACGATCCAACGTTTGTGCAAAACCATAAAAACATGTCGACGCTGGTGGATGATTTACGCAGTAAAGTAGCCACTATTAGCCAAGGCGGAGGCGCCGCATTAAAAGAGCGCCACGAAGGCCGTGGTAAGTTATTTGTACGCGACCGTATAAGTACGTTAATTGACGAAGGCTCACCGTTTTTAGAAATTTCACAATTTGCGGCATTTGGTGTGTACGAACAAGCAATACCGTGCGCCGGTGTTGTAGCCGGTATTGGCCGTGTTAAAGGCATTGAATGCATGATTATTGCAAACGATGCCACGGTTAAAGGCGGTACGTACTTTCCGCTTACTGTTAAAAAGCATTTACGTGCACAAGATATCGCAGAGCGTTGCCACTTACCGTGTATTTATTTGGTTGATTCGGGCGGTGCAAACCTGCCAGAGCAAGACGATGTATTTCCCGATAAGCTGCATTTTGGTCGTATTTTTTATAATCAAGCGCGTATGTCGGGTAAAGGTATTCCTCAAATAGCCGTGGTAATGGGGCTGTGTACTGCAGGGGGTGCATATGTACCTGCAATGGCAGACGAAAGCATTATTGTAAAAGATCAAGGCACTATATTTTTAGCAGGCCCGCCGCTGGTAAAAGCAGCAACAGGCGAGGAAGTAACAGCCGAAGAACTTGGCGGCGCCGATGTGCACTGTAAAGTGTCGGGTGTTGCCGACCACTTTGCTGAGAATGATGCTCATGCGCTTTCTATTGCGCGCCAGTGTATTGAGCGAATTAATTACACACGCCCTACAGCCCCTCTTTTAGAGGATGTAAAACCACCGCGTTACGATATTAACGAGCTTTACGGCATTGTAGGCACCGACCTTAAAAAGCCATTTGATGTACGCGAAGTAATAGCGCGCACAGTGGACGACTCATCATTTGATGAATTTAAACGCTACTTTGGTGAGACACTCGTCACCGGTTTTGCCAGCATTTATGGCAACCCTGTTGGCATAGTGGCTAATAACGGTATTTTATTTAGTGAGTCGGCGCAAAAAGGCGCGCACTTTATTCAGCTGTGTGCTCAGCGCAATATTCCTTTGGTGTTTTTACAAAATATTACTGGCTTTATGGTGGGTAAAAAATACGAAGCCGAAGGCATTGCAAAGCACGGCGCTAAAATGGTGATGGCGGTTTCGTGTGCTGATGTGCCTAAATTTACAGTACTTATTGGCGGCTCTTACGGCGCAGGTAACTACGGAATGTGTGGCCGTGCATTTGAACCTACCATGATGTGGATGTGGCCTAATGCTCGTATTTCGGTAATGGGCGGCGAGCAAGCAGCCGGTGTAATGGCGCAAGTTAAACAAGATGGTTTAGCACGTAAAGGCCAAAGCATGAGCGAGCAAGAAATCACTGACTTTAAAAAGCCAATTATTGATCAATACGAAGAGCAAGGTCATCCGTATTACGCAAGCGCACGCTTGTGGGATGACGGCATTATAGACCCTGCCGATACGCGTAATGTATTAGGGCTTGCGTTAACGGCTGCGAATAACGCACCAAAACGTGATTCGAAATTTGGCGTATTTAGAATGTAACCGGAGCGCAAAATGTCAGTAACACTACAAATAACAAAATCTAATGTGGCTGTACTTGTGTTAAGCCGCCCAGAAAAAAGAAATGCATTTAATAGCGAAGTAATACACGAGCTGATTCAGTGTATTGAACATGCAAATACGCTCGATATTCGTGCTTTGGTTTTAAAAACAGAGGGTAAACACTTTTCAGCCGGCGCCGATTTAGCCTGGATGAAATCGATGGCGGATAACAACTACACCGATAATTTAGCTGACTCAATGCAATTAGCTAAATTAATGCAAGTGTTAGCAAGCTCGCCGCACCCTACAATTTGCGCCGTGCAAGGGGCTGCTTTTGGTGGTGCACTGGGTTTAATAGCTTGTTGCGACATAGCCCTTAGTAAAGACGATGCGCAATTTTGTTTAAGCGAAGTAAAGCTGGGTCTTATTCCGGCTGTTATTAGCCCGTATGTAATTAAAGCCATTGGTGAACGTGCTGCGCGCAGATACTTTTTAACGGCTGAAGTGTTTGATGCGCATACTGCTAAACAACTGGGTTTAATTCATCAAGTAACCGGTAATTTAGACTGTGCACTCGATAACATGCTGCAAACACTGATTGATAACGGACCTATAGCAGTAAAAGCCGCCAAAGCATTAATTAACGATGTAGCAAATAAGCCGATTACCGATGAACTCATTGAACTTACCGCTGAGCGTATTGCAAAAATTCGCGTATCTGAAGAAGGTCAAGAAGGGCTTACTGCTTTTTTTGATAAACGCCCACCCGCTTGGCAACTGTAGGATTAATTATGAACACACAACGATTACAAAAAATACTGATTGCCAATCGTGGAGAAATTGCGTGCCGCGTAATGCGCAGCGCAAAACAAATGGGCTTAACCACGGTCGCGGTTTATTCTGATGCAGACAAACATGCCCAGCACGTAAAAATGGCTGATGAGGCTTACCATATTGGCGCTGCGCCAAGTAAAGACTCGTATTTAGTGGCAGACAAAATTTTACAAGTAGCCAAAGACTGCGGCGCTGATTGTATTCACCCGGGGTACGGTTTTTTATCTGAAAACAGCGAATTTGCTAAAGCCTGCGAAGCGAACAATATTGCTTTTGTAGGGCCACCAGCAAGCAGTATTGAAGCTATGGGGTCTAAAACCCGTGCTAAAGAAATAATGGCCGCTGCCAATGTGCCGTTAGTGCCAGGTTATTACGGCGATAAACAAGATCCTGCTTTTTTACAAACTGAAGCTGAAAAAATTGGCTACCCTGTACTTATTAAAGCCGCCTTTGGTGGCGGTGGTAAAGGCATGCGCGTAGTTGAAAAAGCAAAAGACTTTATGAGTGCACTACAAGGTGCGCAACGTGAAGCTATTGCCGGTTTTGGTAACGATTTAGTATTGCTTGAGCGCTACGTAAACCAGCCTCGCCATGTTGAAGTACAAGTATTTGCAGATAACCACGGTAACTGTGTTTATTTAGGCGATCGTGATTGTTCTTTGCAACGCCGTCATCAAAAAGTAATTGAAGAAGCCCCTGCTCCGGGTTTATCTGACGAGCTACGTAAAGAAATGGGCGAAGCAGCTGTACGCTGTGCACTGGCTATAAATTATAGAGGCGCAGGTACGGTTGAGTTTTTACTGTGTGGCGATGAATTTTTCTTTATGGAAATGAATACGCGCCTACAGGTAGAGCACCCCGTGACCGAAATGGTAACCGGTGTAGATTTAGTCAACTGGCAAATTAATATTGCGGGTGGGCAAACATTGCCACTAACACAAAGTGATATTCAATTGCAGGGTCATAGTTTTGAAGCGCGTATATACGCAGAAGATCCAGCCAACGACTTCATTCCGTGCTCGGGCACTATTGAAGCGTTACATACACCCCTTAACAGTGAATTTGTACGCATTGATACAGGCATTGCACAAGGCGACGAAATCAGCCCGTTTTACGATCCGATGATTGCAAAACTTATTGTGCACGACGACAATCGCGAACAAGCCTTGAGCCGTTTACAACACGCCCTTGAGCAATTTCATTTAGCGGGTTTTAGCACTAACATTGGCTTTTTACATAACTTAGCAAGCCACCCTACGTTTAAACAAGGTGCGCCAAGTACACACTTTATTGCAGAGCAAGGTGACTCGTTAGTAGCGGTTGATGAGCAGCTGTTGCAAGCAAGCCAACTTATTGGTGCTTTTGCGTATTTAGAGTCGTTAACTAACACACAAAATGCATCAAAGAGTGTAAGCCCTTGGCAACAACTAAGCGGTTTTACACTCAATGCGCCGCAAGCAATTAAAATTCCTTTTGCCGATTTACAGCTAAGCGCTATAAAAACCACAGCGGGCTATAGTATTACGCATAACGAGCACGTATTTACCCTACAAGGCACATTAAATAACGGCCTATGCACTGTATTTATTAACGGCGAAAAACACAGCGCACACGTAACTACGTTAGGTAATAATACTGTGGGCAATAGTACCGTGAGCAATAGTACAGTAGCTAATAGTGTGACGGTGATGAATAAAGCACTGCAAACTAAGCTTGAACTAGTTGATAAACATTATATTAGTTCGCACGAAAACGAAGCACTGCCCCTTGCCGCCCCGCTCAATGGCACGGTAGTAAAACACTTAATTGAAATTGGTAGCACAATAACCAAAGGTGATGCGGTTGTTATTATCGAAGCCATGAAAATGGAATACACGCTTAACGCGCCTCACGACGGTATTTTAAAAAGCTACTGTTTTGGTGAAGGTGAATTGGTAACGCATGGTGCCCTGCTTGCGATAGTCGAAGATACGACTGAGGAAGGTGCATAATGGGTGCCTTTCCAAGTAAAGTACGTATTGTTGAAGTTGGCGCGCGAGACGGCTTACAAAACGAAAAAACAGTAAGCACAGCCGATAAAGTAGCGCTTATTAACGCCCTAAGCGCTGCAGGTTTAAAAAATATTGAAGCTGGCGCGTTTGTCTCCCCTAAATGGGTGCCACAAATGGCAGACTCAGCTGATGTAATATCAGCGCTAGATTTACCTGACGTAAATTTAAGTGCCCTTACACCTAACTTAAAAGGTGCACAAGCAGCGCATGCTGTTGGCATTAAAGAGTTTGCTATATTTACCGCTGCGAGTGAGTCGTTTTGTCAAAAAAACATAAACTGCTCAATAGAGCAAAGTATTGAACGTTTTAGCGAAGTAATGGCGTTTGCTAAAGCGAATAATATCCGCGTACGTGGTTATGTAAGCTGTGTGCTAGGTTGCCCTTATGAGGGTGAAATTGACCCACAAGCAGTACTAAGTGTATCGCAAAAGCTAATAGATTTAGGATGTTACGAAGTAAGCCTTGGCGATACCATAGGTGTTGGCACCGCTAAAGAAGTAACGCAATTAATCGAGTTACTTTTAACGCACATTGATAAAACCAAACTTGCCGTGCATTTTCATGATACATACGGCCAAGCGCTTACAAATATTTACGCAGCCTTAAGCCTAGGTATAGCAACGGTTGACGCAGCAGTTGCAGGCCTTGGTGGCTGTCCTTATGCTAAGGGTGCGTCAGGAAATGTTGCCACCGAAGATGTAGTTTACTTGCTGCAAGGGCTTGGCATTGAACACGGAATTGATTTACAAAGGTTAAGTGACGCTGGCTGGGAGATAACCAAAGCACTTGGTAAGCAACCTGTGAGCAAAGTATCTGTGGCACTACACACTAAATAGCTATCTTATAAAATGATAACTCACTACTAATACAAGATAGTTAACAACAAATAGCACACAATGAGGAGAGACTCATGGCCGGTTTTGATAAAGTAGTTTCTAGTTACGAAGCTGCAATGGAAGGATTAAAAGACGGCGATACCATTATTGCCGGTGGTTTTGGTTTATGTGGTATTCCTGAGGGCTTAATTAAACAAATTAAGCAGATGCAAACAAAAAACTTAACCGTGGTATCTAATAACTGTGGTGTTGATGACTTTGGTTTAGGTATTTTATTACAAGACAAACAAATTAAAAAAGTAATTGCCTCATACGTTGGCGAAAACGCCCTATTCGAGCAGCAGTTATTAAGTGGCGAAATTGATGTAGAACTTACGCCACAAGGTACTTTGGCTGAAAAAATGCGTGCTGGTGGCGCAGGTATACCTGCATTTTACACAGCAACCGGTTACGGTACTCCAGTTGCAGAAGGCAAAGACGTAAAAGAATTTAATGGTCGCCCGTATATTTTAGAAGAGTCTATAACAGGTGAATTTGCCATAGTAAAAGCATGGAAAGCCGATCGTTACGGTAATTTAGTGTTTAGACACACCGCCATGAACTTTAATCCAATGGCAGCAACGGCGGGTAAAATTACCGTTGCCGAAGTAGAAGAAATTGTAGAGCCGGGTGAGCTTGAACCAAGCCAAATTCATACCCCGGGTATTTTTGTAAATCGCGTTATTAAAGGCAACTTTGAAAAACGCATTGAACGTGTAACAACACGAGATTAAGCAGGAGCATAATTATGGCATTATCACGTGAACAAGTTGCAATGCGCGTTGCACAAGAACTTCAAGACGGCTATTACGTAAATTTGGGTATAGGAATTCCGACACTCGTCGCAAACTATGTACCGGATGATATTGAAGTTATGTTACAGTCCGAAAATGGCCTTTTAGGCATGGGCCCGTACCCTACTAAAGCAGAGCTAGATGCCGATATGATTAACGCGGGTAAAGAAACCGTGACAGCAGCTAAAGGTGCAGCCATATTTAATAGTGCAGATAGTTTTGCCATGATACGGGGTGGTCATGTAGACTTAACTGTTCTGGGTGCATTTGAAGTTGACCAGAACGGCAACATCGCATCGTGGATGATCCCTAAAAAGCTGATTAAAGGCATGGGTGGCGCGATGGATTTAGTCGCTGGCGCGAAAAACATTATTGTTACTATGACCCATGCAAGTAAGCATGGTGACTCTAAACTATTAGAAGCCTGCTCTTTACCGCTTACTGGCGTTAATTGCGTTAAAAAAATAGTGACAGATTTAGCCGTACTAGAAGTTAAAGACGGCGCATTTCATTTATTAGAACGCGCTCCGGGCGTAACTGTTGATGAAATCATTAGTAAAACAGCAGGTAAATTACTTGTTGACGGTGAAGTACCAGAAATGGTTTTTTAGGCTTTAGCTTAAAAATAACGCTTTCCCCTGTACCGACCTCATTCCCAGTGCCAATGGCGCTGAGTTACCCAAAATCCCTCTCACGAGGGATTTTTTTTATCTTTTGCCATTATTTTTACCGTCATTCATACATCTGTAGTAAATT
>NZ_WTKW01000349.1:0-4243 GCF_011378745.1 Pseudoalteromonas sp. Z1A6 | reverse complement strand
TTTAGCGCGGTGTTTTTTTATTTAAAAAACAATTGATTTACCGCGCCCTGATGCTTCAGAAGCAGCATCTAATTGCCCATTTTTATTAATAATAACGTGTAAGTCACCAAAGTGCCTCTCGTCTATGGTGTAACCCATTTTTGTAAGCTCTGCTTTTACGCTATCGGTTAAACCAATGTGCGTTCTAATTATATTTTTAGGCCACAATTGATGATGAAAACGAGGACTATTTACAACCTGCTCTGCACTCATATCAAACTCTATCGCATTTAAGATAGATTCGTACACAGAGCTAATAATGGTTGTGCCACCAGGCGAACCTGTCACCATTTTAACGGTGTTGTCTTTAAGTAGTATTGTAGGCGTCATAGAACTCAACATACGCTTGTGTGGCTGTATTTCATTAGCTTTACCGCCTATTGCACCAAACACATTCATAACGCCTGGTTTGGCGCTAAAATCGTCCATTTCATCATTTAAAATAAATCCCGCACCTTCAACAACGACACCGCTACCAAACCCTAAGTTTATTGTGGTGGTATTTGCTACAGCGTTACCCATTTTATCAACGATTGAAAAGTGCGTAGTTTGCTCACTTTCTTTAAGGCCCGGTTTAATATTTTCGGTAGTCGAGATAGCGGTTAACGAAATGCCATTACTGCGCTCTTTGAGGTAGTTAATATTAGTTAACGCGTTTACTGGTACATCAAAAAAATCAGGATCGCCTAAATACTCTGCTCTATCTGCAAATACACGTTTACCTATTTCAGAAAGTAAGTGCACATACTGAGTCGAGTTATGCGCTAAGCCTGCATTTGGTTTTTGTAACTCATACATTTTGAGCCACTGTAAAATAGCAATACCACCTGAACTTGGCGGTGGCGAAGTAAGTACTTCATAACCATTCCAACTAGCTTTAATAGGCGCACGTGATTTAGCGGTATAATTTTTTAAATCATCTTGATTAATAATACCACCATGCTGGTGCATAAATTTAGCAATAATATTTGCAGTCTCGCCTTTATAAAATCCATCTTGGCCGTTATCACGAATACGCTTTAGCGTTGCCGCTAGCTCGGGTTGCTTAAAGACTTTATTGGCTTTTACATCAGCAAAATATTTTTCAAAGTTTACATTTATTTTTTGCTCTTTTAGATGGGCTATATAATGGCTAACACCTTTTGCTAACTTAGGCGGAACTACAAACCCTTGCTCAGCCAACGTTACAGCAGGCTGTACTAGTGTTTCCCACTTTAAAGTGCCATGCTTTTGATGAGCAAGCCACATACCCGCTACACTGCCAGGTACACCGCTTGCGTGAATGCCATATATTGATTTGTTTGCAATAACATTACCTTGCTCATCTAAATACATATCACGATGAGCCGCTGTTGGTGCTGTCTCGCGATAATCTATAAAATCGCCTTTACCATCTTTTTGAATAAGCATAAATCCCCCGCCGCCAATATTTCCGGCTTCAGGAAGCGTCACTGCAAGTACAAATTGTGCCGTAATAGCCGCATCAACAGCATTACCGCCTTGCTCTAATATACTTTTAGCAGCATCGGCACTGAACGAGTCTGGCATTGCGACCGCGCTTTGCGCTAAAGGCTGCGCCAAAACACTAAAAGTAGTGAACTGTAAAACCAGTACACTTTTGGCGATTAATTTACGTGGTGAAAAAAACAATCCCATACAACATCCTTAATTTATTATTTTTGTTGCCCATATTAATGCACGTCACTTAAGGACAGGTCAATCTTTATACTGTTGATATTTAATCATCTTCAAACGTTTTTTGAATAAAGCACCGCAGGTAAGTCGCCTTGCTCATCTGTATGTGTATAATTTTTTATAAATTGCAGACCTAGCTTTTTCATTATATTTATAGAGGCCGTATTATCTTTTAGTGCCGTTGCACTTATCGCCTTAACGTCATCTTGCTTAATGAGTTCATCACATAATGCTAAAGCCGCCTCGGTTGCATAACCATGCCCCCAACTCGCTTGTTTAAAGCGCCAACCTATTTCAATATCGCTGTAATTTGGTGCATCACTAAAGAAATCCATAGGTCTTATTAATACCCAGCCAATAAATGTACTGGTTTGCTTTAGAGTGATACTCCACAGCCCCCAGCCTTTTAGCTCATTTCTATATGCGAGCATACGAGGCACTCCCTCATTTTTTATTTGTTCTAAAGAGGTAGGTACACCTCGCGTTAAATACTGCATTACGGCGGGGTTTTGGTCGAGTTCAAATAATTGAGGCCAATCGTGCTCACTCATTAATTTAAAATTTAATCGTTTTGTTACGGGGGCGTTCATTTTCATTGTTGTATAGTCTGCCTCGAATTAATTATCAGTCTCTAAAGGAGATAGCACATGAATAAATTAGCAGGTTTAGCTTTATTAGGCACTTTAATTACATTAACTGGTTGTGAAGATGCCAACGAAGTAAAAGAAGATGCAAAAGATAAAAGCGCACAAATGCAAGAAAAGCTTGGTGATGCATGGAACGACGTTAAAGAGACAACTAACGATCTTAAAAATGATGAGTCTTTAAACGAGCTATTAGAGCAAAGTAAAACAATGGGCTTAGACATGTACGACGACGGCAAAGAGATTGCGGTTGATGCATGGATTAAAAGCAAAGAAGCTGCTGGCGAGTTAACTGAAAAAACTAAGCAGAAAGCGCAAGAAATTGCTGACGAAATTGAGCAAGCGCGTAAAGAACATAACGAAGGTTAATTTAACTTTCGATAATAAAAAAGGAAAGCCTCGGCTTTCCTTTTTTGTTTTAAGCAGTTTAGCCCAGATATGTGTTTACATATTTAGGGCTTATAAGCTCAAATTAACCTTTGTACTTACTCATAACTAAAGTCGCGTTTGTGCCACCAAAGCCAAAGCTATTAGACATTACAGTATTTAACTCAACATCACGACGCTCAGTGATAATATCTAAACCTGCCGCTTGCTCATCTAGCTCATCAATATTAATTGAAGGTGCTACAAAGCCGTGCTCTAGCATCAATAATGAGAAAATAGCTTCGTGAACACCTGCAGCACCGAGAGCATGACCCGTCATTGCTTTAGTTGCGCTGATCATTGGTGACTTACCACCAAACACTTCTTGAATCGCACCTAGTTCTTTAACGTCGCCTACTGGTGTAGATGTACCATGCGTGTTTAAGTAATCAATACTGTCTACATCTTGCATAGCTTGGCGCATACAACGTGCAGCACCTTCGCCAGATGGAGCAACCATGTCGTAGCCATCTGATGTTGCACCGTAGCCAACAATTTCGCCGTAGATATGTGCGCCACGTGCAAGTGCGTGTTCAAGTTCTTCAACTACAACAATACCGCCACCGCCAGAGATAACAAAACCATCGCGGTTTGCATCGTATGTACGAGATGCTTTTTCTGGTGTTTCGTTGTATTTAGTAGAAAGTGCGCCCATAGCGTCAAATTCCATTGCCAATGTCCAGTGTAGTTCTTCACCGCCACCAGCAAAAACAACATCTTGCTTACCTAATTGAATTTGTTCTACTGCATTACCAATACAATGCGCAGATGTTGCACATGCAGAGCTAATTGAGTAGTTAACACCTTTAATTTTAAAGGGTGTTGCTAAACAAGCAGATGTAGTGCTCGCCATAGTACGTGGAACCATATAAGGCCCTACGCGTTTTACGCCTTTTTCACGTAAAATATCAGCTGCTTCTACTTGCCACTTAGACGAACCACCGCCAGAGCCAACAATAATACCCGTGCGCTCATTTGATACTTGGTCGTCAGTCAAACCTGAGTCTTCAATTGCTTGAGTCATAGAAATATAAGAGTAAGCAGCAGCATCACCCATAAAGCGCATTGCTTTGCGGTCAACATGTGCTTTAACGTCAATATCAATTTTACCCGATACGTTACTACGTAACTTATAATCGGCAAATTCTTGGTTAAAAGCGATACCGCTTTTGCCCGTTTTTAACGATTCTAATACTTCTTCTTTGTTGTTACCAATGCTTGATACAACACCGATACCTGTAATTACAGCTCTTCTCATGGGTAATTCCCTTAGCTTAATACTTAATTGCATTCTATTTTACGCGAATTTAATCACCTAAGTGGTCAGCTTTCTAGCGTACACTTGTACTCTGAACTGCTAGCTTATAAATAACGCCAGACTATTACAAAGAAAACCCGTAAAATAATTAAAAATATATCTATAAATTTAAAAAATTATG
>NZ_WTKW01000348.1:0-4273 GCF_011378745.1 Pseudoalteromonas sp. Z1A6 | reverse complement strand
GGCTTTTTTGTGCATTTAATTTTTCTAATGACTTTGGGTTTTACTGTTTAAGTAGTCAGTTAAAGCAAATAAAACGCCTGACATTACAAACGTGACATGAATAGTCACTTTCCAAAGTAGCTCATCACTTGGATATGCGCCTGAGTTTATAAATACTTTTAATAACTCAACAGCAGAAATAGCGACTATCGCACTTATTAATTTCATCTTTAGACCTGAAAAACCAACCTTTCCCATCCAAGATGGTCTGTCTTCGTGATTATCAATATTAAGCTTAGAAACAAAGTTCTCGTAACCACTAAATGTAATGATCAGCAATAACCCCGCTAATAATGCTGTCTCAACTAAAGTTAGAATACCGACAAGTAACTCTTGATTGGTTGCTGTAAATGTCGCAATACCCATTAAATAAAGCTGCTTAAAAAACTTTATTAACAACAGTACAACTGCAAATAGTAAACCCACAAAAAATGGGGCTAGTAGCCAACGCCCTTTAAAAATAAAAGATTCTAATGCATGCTCTACTTTATTAGCTTGGCGTGGTTTTTTATTAGGGGTGTGTGATGACATTGATTTGTCTTTTAATTAAAAAAGCGACCTTAGCTTATAAACCACTGCAACACAATGCTGCGAAATCCTGACAAGTAAATTACTCATCCTCACGATAAAAAAATTTCGTTATCTTTTATTTCGTTTTCGTTTAAAAATCAGTATACCAACAGAGTTGTTCTGGATTGGGCACTACTGGTTTAAACCTAATCTTAAACTGGGTAAATCAGTCATCACACCATTTTTTTAGGAATAAACGAATGAAAAAAGCATTGCTAGCATTAATCGTAGCTCCACTATTTGCAGTATCTGCGACTTACGCGGTAGCAGACGATGCGCCAACAGCTTCAGCCGAAATGGTAAAAGAATACACAGAAATGTGTGTTAACTGGGCTAAAGATGATGACGTAAGCAATGAAGAGCTAAATGCCTACGTATTAAAATGCGTAAATGATGAGCTTGAATCTGAAGGCTATAAAAAAGTATCTTCTGTTAAGATTTAATCATACCAATTGCATTAAATTAATGTTCTATTATACCGCTAAGAAAATAGCTCAATAGCAAGTGAAATAGCATGACATATAGTTGTTTTATATGAATGTTTTTTAACGCAGTGAGTGGGTTATTTAGTGCAATATAATGACCATTTTTTAATAAAATTGGTATCTCCAATACGCTTAGTTGAATGTACTGCTAATAAAGCCGTTGCGAAAACATTCAACTAAGCACAAAAAAACCGGAATAGACACAAGCTGTGCGTTCCGGTTTTTTTATGGTTTTTTAAAACCTATAAAAAGTTATGAATAAGCGATAACGTGCTTATTCATCTTCTTTTTTAGCTTTCGCTTTAGGCTTTGCTTTAGCTGGTGCCTTTTTTGCAGCAGCTTTCTTTTTAGGTGCTGCCTTTTTCTTCGCTTCTTCTGTCCATTTACCTGCTTCATAATGAGCAGTCCAGCCAGTAGCTTTACCGTCAACTTCAGTCATAACATACTGAGCTTTATTTTTACGGCTATAGCGTACAACAGCAAGATTACCATCAGGATCTTTAGCAGGTGCATCTGCTAAGTAATAAAACTTAGGCGAAATACGGTCTCTAAAGCGTTTTAACTCTTCTACTTTAGGTGCACGTGTTTCACGAGACTTAGGAAAAGTATTTGCAGCTAAAAATATACCCGCGGCGCCATCACGTAATACAAAATACGCATCTGACTTTTCACATTCTAATTCAGTAATGTGAACAGGGTCTTCTTTTGGTGGAGCAGCTTCGCCACTTTTAAGTAGTTTACGTGTATTTTTACACTCGTCATTATTACAGCCAAAGTACTTACCAAAGCGACCAGATTTAAGCTCCATGTCAGAGCCACATTTATCACATTCGATAATTGGTCCGTCATAGCCTTTAATTTTAAAGGTACCTTCTTCAACTATATGCCCTTTACATGCTGGATTATTACCACACACATGTAATTTACGGGTTTCGTCAATTAGGTATGAATCCATTGCCGTTTCACAAATCGGGCAACGTTTCATCTGCATTAGCTTTTCAGTTTCTTCGTCTTCGACATCGGCTGCAACCGCTTCATCGCCCGACACTAAGTTCATTGTCGTTGTACAACGCTCTTTAGGTGGTAAGCTATAGCCAGTACACCCTAAGAAAACACCAGTTGATGCTGTGCGTATACCCATTTTTCGGCTACACGTAGGACATTCAATATCCGTTTCAACCATCTCGTTGAGACGCATACCGCCATTTTCTGGCTCATCTTTAGCGACAGTTAATTGCGTTGAAAAATCAGCATAAAATTTATCAAGAACTTCAGTCCATACTCGCTCGCCTTCAGCGATGTCATCTAAACGGCCTTCCATTTTTGCTGTAAAATCAAAATTCATTAAATCAGTGAAGTTTTCAACCAAACGATCGGTAACTATTTCACCCATTTTTTCAGCAAAGAAACGGCGATTTTCTACACGTACATAACCACGATCTTGAATCGTTGATATAATTGACGCATAAGTAGATGGACGACCAATACCGCGTTTTTCAAGCTCTTTTACTAAACTTGCTTCACTAAAGCGCGCTGGCGGTTTAGTAAAATGTTGCTTAGGATCAAGTTCGATTAAAGTAAGGACTTCACCTTCTTTAACAGCCGGTAGTGATTGATCTTCTTCGTTTTTCTTACGTATCGCAGGTTGTACTTTTGTCCAACCATCAAAGCGGAGCACACGGCCTTTCGCTTTAAGCTGGAAGTCGTTAGCTGCAACAGTTAGTGTTGTTAAATCGTATTCAGCAGGTACCATTTGGCACGCTACAAACTGACGCCAAATTAGCTCGTACAGTTTTTTAGCATCAGCATCTACACCTTCAACATGCCCAGATAACACGGTAACGCTTGAAGGACGTATTGCTTCATGCGCTTCTTGTGCATTACCTTTAGAGCTGTAGCTAATTGGATCTTTTGGTAAATATTTAGCACCAAACTCGTTTGTTACATACTCACGACACATTTCAACCGCGTCTTTTGAAAGATTAGTTGAATCGGTACGCATATACGTAATATAACCGCCTTCATACAAACGCTGAGCAAGCATCATGGTCTTTTTAACGCCATAACCTAAACGTGTACTTGCCGCTTGCTGCATGGTTGAAGTAATTAATGGCGCACTTGGGCGACTTTTACTTGGTTTTTCTTCAACGCTAATTACTTTATATTCTGCATTCTCAAGGCTTTTAACCGCTGCGCTAGCCTGAGCTTCATTTACAGGCTTAAATGGCTTTCCTGCTTGTTTGGCTACTTCTAAGCGTAACTCAGACTCAGTATTTTTAACGTCAGCGTGAATATCCCAAAATTCTTCTGGAATAAATGCTTTAATTTCACGTTCACGCTCTACTAATAAACGTACAGCAACAGACTGAACTCGTCCTGCAGAAAGTCCGCGGGCCACTTTAGCCCACAATAAAGGTGATACCATAAAGCCAACAACACGGTCTAAAAAGCGACGTGTTTGCTGAGCGTAAACCATATCAGTATTAAGCTCGCCAGGTGTTTCAAACGCTTGCTGTATTGCGTTTTTAGTAATTTCGTTAAAAACTACGCGCTTATATTTAGCAGGATCACCACCAATGATTTCTTGAAGGTGCCAAGCAATTGCTTCCCCTTCTCTATCCAAATCCGTTGCGAGATATATTTGGTCTGCATTTTCAGCCAGCTTTTGTAATTCTTGAACAACTTTTTCTTTACCAGGCAGTATTTCGTAATGCGGATCCCAGCCTTGGTTTGGGTCTATACCCATACGCGCGACTAAGTTTGTATAATCTCGTTGCTTTTTATACGCTGCTTTCTCTTCAGGTTCCATTTTACGAACTTCTGCTGGCGTTTTAGTTGCCGGCACTTTAGCTTTGCTCGAACCTGAAGTAGGTAAATCTCGTACATGCCCAATACTGGACTTTACGATGAAGTCATTACCTAAATATTTATTAATTGTTTTAGCCTTAGCAGGAGACTCTACAATTACTAGCGATTTGCCCATAGTTGCCTATTTCTAACCAAATATTGAAAATGTGTTTTGCCGACATAAGCGGCGCGAATATTTATAGGTATATCTACAAACACTAGTTGTTACAAGCTTTTAATACAAACTTTTCAGTATTTACTGAATAAACGAACAATTTTTGTCGTTAAATTAAACAAACTAGTGTTTTTAGATTAATTGATGTGGAATATAT
>NZ_WTKW01000347.1:0-4291 GCF_011378745.1 Pseudoalteromonas sp. Z1A6 | reverse complement strand
CCTTGCCAAGGTCGAGGTCACGAGTTCGAGCCTCGTGTACCGCTCCATATTAGTTTTATCCACTTGCTTTTAATAGCAAACTCGATGCCCGAGTGGTGGAATTGGTAGACACAAGGGATTTAAAATCCCTCGACTAACAAGTCGTGCCGGTTCAAGTCCGGCCTCGGGCACCACTTTAAATTATTTTACCAAGATGATTTGAAGTTGATAAAACAGTATTTTGCGGTACTAGCTCAGTTGGTAGAGCGCGACCTTGCCAAGGTCGAGGTCACGAGTTCGAGCCTCGTGTACCGCTCCAAATTATTTGGATACATTTAGGCGGAATGGCAGAGTGGCCATGCACCGGATTGCAAATCCGTTTACCTCGGTTCGACTCCGGGTTCCGCCTCCATATAATTTACTCCACACGCTTTAATTAGCAAACTCGATGCCCGAGTGGTGGAATTGGTAGACACAAGGGATTTAAAATCCCTCGACTAACAAGTCGTGCCGGTTCAAGTCCGGCCTCGGGCACCATCTCTCTATTAAGCGCTCTGCTTATAAAATACGTTCTATAAAATACCTTCTAATAAATACCTTCATTCTGAAACTCTAAATTTTTATCATCTAAATCTTCAAATACTAATTTTATTATTCATCTCCAATCTTATTAAAGCATGATCATTTTATCGCATTAAATAGCTCACTCACCGTGTTATACCAATTCCATTAAATATGTGATCTGAATTTCACGCCGAAAAAACAATTCAGTTCTAGGCGTAAATTGATGTAAATGGTTGTTCCCTTTACGAAATTGACAACAAAGGAATGGGTTGTTTTAGCAAGTAAAATAGATCAGCTATTTATTGGAATTGGTATAATATAAGAGTTGATATTTATAGAGCTTACAGGCTTCAAACTTATTAAAAGTGTAAAAGCGACCCATATAGGCCGCTTTAATAATAGTTACTGTTGTGTAATTTGTGTTTTGTAAATGGGGTACTCACTTAATAAGCCTTGAATGAGCGCAACACACATCAAAATAAGCACGATAGAGAATGGTAGGGCAGTACCTGATTGTAGCGCTTGCAATGCTTGTGATCCTCCTACCCAGAGTAATACCGCTGCAATAACACCTTCAACTGTTGCCCAAAAGATTCGTTGTGGAACAGGTGCATCAATTTTACCGCCAGCTGTAATACCATCTATAACTAGGGAGCCTGAATCAGACGAAGTTATAAAAAATACTAAAACTAATGCAATCGACATAATAGATATAAAGCTAGAGAACGGTAGTTGTTCATATACTTGAAATAGTGTTACCGAAATATCAGTTAGACCATTTTGTCCAAGTGGTCCTACTTTATCTATAACTTGGTTTATTGCCATGTTGCCAAATACGCCCATCCAAACCAAACTAAGAAGTGTGGGTAGCCCGATAACTACGAGTAAAAACTCACGCACGGTACGTCCTTTAGAAACACGAGCAATAAACATACCTACAAATGGCGACCACGATATCCACCACGCCCAATAAAATACAGTCCACGAGTGCATCCAGTCTTCGTCAGTTCTTCCAAAAGGATTACTTAATGGAACAAAGTGTTCTACATATGCACCAAGGGTGAACCATACGGCTCCAATCGCATCAGAAAAGGTGAGTCCAATAACGGCGAGCAATAAAATAAATGCACAAATCAGATTTATATTACTAAGGACTTTAACACCACCCTCAATTCCTCTGATCACAGAAAAAATAGCAATACATGTTACTAAGCCAATAACTGTAATTTGAAATGCGGTGCCGTAGTCGGTACCTAATAAGTAATTTATACCACTTGTTGCGCGCCAAGACCTAATGACGTCGCTAAACCAAACAATGTAGAAAGCACAGCTAGTATATCAATGATATGCCCGAGCCACCCCCATGCGCGATCGCCAAAAATTGGATAAAATACAGAGCGTATAGATAAAGGCAATCCCTTATTGAAAGCAAAAAATGCTAAGCTTAATCCTACAACCGCATAGATAGACCAACCATGTAGTCCCCAGTGGTACATCGTTGCGCCTAATGCTAATGAATGTGCTTGCGCTGAATTGGGCTCAGCATTCATTGGCATATGGTACCAACCTGTAAAATAAGCGGTTGGTTCTGCAACTCCCCAAAATAGTAAACCAATGCCCATTCCTGCAGCAAATAACATTGAAAGCCAAGATAAATAGCCATGCTCTGGTTTAGCTTTTATGCCGCCTAGTCTAATTTTCCCTAAAGGTGAGAGCGCTAAAACAAAACAAAAAATCACAAAGCCATTCGCGACAAGCATAAAGTAGCTATCGAATTGGTTTATGATGGCGTTTTTGGTGGACGTTAAAAAATCTCGAGTGACAGTAGGGTCAAAAACTAAAGTTAGCACGACAAATAATACGACTAAGAAGGCGCTTATCCCGAATACAGGATTATGAATGTCAAATCCCCATTTTTGCACATTATCTTGACCTACCTGATAATCGGTCGTGTCGATACTGTACTTTTTACTCATGTTATCCATTGGTGCTCCTTATTATAGATAACTAATTACGCTTAATTTACGTAGTTAAATATAAAATAGTTTTAAGCTTAATATAAGTTTTTTATTAAAAGTGATGTTTGACATTAAATTGGGTGCGTAAATAAATTATAGAACTAAAAAAGCGAGCCGTAGCTCGCTGTTTGTTGTTTATTTCCAGGCTTCGGGGTCAACCTCTTTATCGAGTTTTGGATGTTTACTTTTATCAAAGGTAGGTATTAGACCTTTCTTGCGTTGCTCGTTATAATCTTTCGACAGCCATACAACAACTCCTGAAAGCATAAATAACGCTATAACGTTTACAATGGCCATTAAACCCATTGATATATCTGCCAGCGTCCAAATTAAACCAAGCTCACCAACAGCACCAAACATCACCATACCTAAAACAACAAGTCTAAAGATAAACATACCTTTCTTAGAGTTGTGCTCTAAAAACATTAAATTTGTTTCAGCGTAAGAGTAATTAGCCACAATAGAAGTAAAAGCAAAAAATAATATAGCAATGGCAATAAAGTAAGTACCCCAGTCGCCGACATGTTCTTGTAATGCTGCTTGTGTGAGTTCAATCCCCATAACACCAGATTCAGGTACTAATTGCTGCGATAGTAAAATAAGAGAAGCAGTCGCTGTACAAATAACAATAGTATCAATAAATACACCTAGCATTTGCACATAACCTTGTGATGCTGGATGAGGAGGGTAAGGTGTCGCAGTAGCTGCGGCATTAGCTGCACTACCCATACCAGCTTCGTTTGAGAATAAGCCACGCTTTATACCTTGGATCATAGCTTGTGTAACACCATAACCAATTGCACCTGCACCAGCTTGTTCAATACCAAAAGCACTTTTTATTATAAGTACAATTACATCAGGTAATGCAGTAAAGTTAATAGCACATACATAAAGAGCAACTAACAAGTAAGCTAATGCCATAAATGGGACAACCATTTCAGCAAAACGAGAAATCGTTTTCAAACCACCAAAAATAATAATACCAGAGCCAATAACCAAGCAAATGCCTACTATATACTTAGGTACATCAAACGCTACTTCAAATGCTGCAGCAATAGAGTTTGACTGTACGGCGTTAAATACCAAACCAAAGGCTAAAATTAAGCATAACGAGAATAAAGTCCCCATCCAGCGTTTACCTAAGCCGTTTTGCATATAATAAGCAGGGCCACCTCTAAAATTGCCATCAGCATCTTTTGTTTTATAAGCCTGAGCCAAAGTACTTTCAGCAAAGCTTGTAGCCATACCTATTAATGCAATAAGCCACATCCAAAAAATAGCACCTGGCCCACCTAGGTATAAGGCAACAGCAACACCAGCCATATTACCTGTACCAACACGTGCAGCTAACGAAGTACAAAAAGCCTGAAAGGATGAAATTTCATTATCGGCACATTTACGAGAGCCAAACATAACTTTGAACATATGTGGAAATTGCACAAACTGAATAAAGCCTAGTCGAAAAGTAAAAAAGAGGCCTGCTGCTATTAATAAGTAGACGAGAACTTGGCCCCATAGAAGGGCACTTATACTGTTTATTATGTCTGTCATGGATACTGCCTAAATACATGAGTTAAAAAAAGTGACCGCAACTTATCACATCAGGATAAAAGTGTTTAGTTTTAAAGTTCAAAAACAGAGTTATCAACAGGGTTTTGTGGGTAACTTGTGCTTATCGTGTGCGCTTGCTTGGGGCTTAATTTTAATTACTATTTTATGCAAATAACGCT